>MVQO01000182.1 GCA_002067585.1 Syntrophorhabdus sp. PtaB.Bin027 | reverse complement strand
CTGAGAATTCCACGCTGTCCATGATTTTTATCATGATTTTTGTAGATTCGTGTCTGCCTGTTCCAAAGGCCATGCCAGGTTCAATTACAATTTGGCGATTGATAGGCTTCTTTTTATTCCAGGGTGCTCGAATTGTAAAATTTCCTATTGTTATTGGCCTGAAATACCGTCTGGTGAGTTCACTGTAATCTTGGAGTTTTTCCTGAGTAGTTGTTATGCCCGTAATTTTAAGGCCAGACACTCGTACTTGCTGTATAAAAGATTCAGGTTCTTCAGGATAACATTTGATCAGGACAGCATTACCTTGCTCTTCCAGCCAAACCCCTTTGTTGATAAACTGGTAAATTTGGTCAGTCAATAGTTCTTCTTGACCTTTTTTGACAAGGATATCCACGCGTATAATGTTCTGTAAATCGGTTTTACTCATGAGAAGACGCGAGAATGGTAACACTTTCACTTAATCCGGTTTTTTTGAGGTAGCCCCTGATCCACTCATCGTACGTTTCTTTTGCCCTTGAGAGGATCGTTTCATCACTTCCGAGAACGCTTAAGAGGGAGAAAGCATACTCAGAGGCCCTCTTTTCAATACCTACAACGAGTTGCTTGCTTTCAGGAGAAATATTTTCCAGTCCCAGATGATTTGATGCAAAAATTGCGCAGTATGCAGCCTCTGCATCTTCTCTGGACAGGTTTTCATAATGCATGATGTGGCCGAATTCATGGGCGATAAGAAGTATTTCGAGGACATCATCTGTGAACTTTCCAATAATGAGGGTGAGGTTTTGTTCTGGTTGATATTGAATCTTAAGGCAGCAGAAATTGGGAAAGTCAACGGTTTCGTCGACTTCTACCCGTACGCCTCTGTTTGCAAAGAGATTATAGATATTCCGCCTGATATGTTCATACATTCTTATGGATAACGCTCCCTATCTTCGTGATCGTATACCCGGTAAAATCCCTGATATTATGAAGAAGGGTCGGTTGTTCAAAAAAAGCGAGAAATGATTTGACGTGGCCATAATAGTATTGATCAACAGGTATGACAAGATCGAATCTTTCTCTGAATTGATGAATGAAATCAAGGTTAAGCATATGAGCAACGTGACGAATCCCAAATGTGGCTTCAGCTTCGCCCTGGAGAACCTTCAGTCCTGCCTCGAGATGGGAATCTGCCTCCAATGCATAGCCCTGTATCTTTCCCGGATCAATGTTTTTCTCATGGAGCAAAAAATCTACCAGAATCCTTGTTCCCGAGCCCTGATTCCGGTTGGTGAATTTGACATTTTTTGAGGCTATGTCTTCTATGCCCCGAATACCCTTTGGGTTCCCTTTGGTTAGTATAAGCCCCTGCTCTCGGGTGTAAAGTTCTACAACGATATAATCATCCTTTGACAGATACCTGTCGAGATATGCGAGGTCCTGATTTTTCTTTTCCACGTCAAGGATGTGAACGCAAGACATAGTCGCGGCAGAATCCTTGAGAAGGCGCAAGCCATTAATACTTCCGATTGGCGCGTAGAATACGGTCCCATCTCTGCGCTGGTTATAGAGGTCTATGATTCTTCTCAGCAGAATGTCGTCGCTGCCTGCAAGGTATATGTTGTGTTCTCTGGAGGTATTTTCCAAAATCCATTTGTCAATCAGTTCTTTTGTAAAGGCGATTTTTCCGCCGATCTTTGTGTACGGCAGCTTTGACTCCTGTGCGAGCTTGTAAATCTTCTTCTCATTGATCTTGAGATACTTTGAAAGATCTTTTGCAGAAAGAATTTGCATGACATAAGTATAGCGAAAAATTGTTACATTTTCAAATACTTATTGGCATTTCTAATAAAGTTAATATTGGTAATGATAAGTTATTAATGGTCATCTTTATGATTTTTAATAGGCAAAACTGGGTATCAGTCTGTTTTTCTACCTTGATTTTAAGTATAATATACATTAGTTTTTATTATCTGAATAATAAAATTCTAATTGAGATAAGGAGGAGTGTTATGATACGAAGGGTTCGTTTTTTTGCAATTTGTCTTTTCATGGTAATACCCATCCTATACGGATGTGGAACGACAGGAGACAAATTTGTATTCATGGCAAGCACAATTGGTCCTATAGACGCTGGTATTGTGGATGTTCTGGAAAACCAGTTTGAGAAGGAAACCGGTATTCGGGTGAGGCATGTTGGGGCCGGAACAGGGGCGACTTTAAAGATTGCTGAAAAAGGCAACATCGACCTGGTCATGGTTCACGCGAAATCGCTTGAAGAGAAATTTGTGAAAGATGGTTATGGAACTCAACGGTTTGACCTGATGTATAATGATTTTGTTATCGTGGGACCACCTGAGGACCCGGCCGGAATAAAAGGTATGAAATCAGCAATTGATGCCCTCAAGACTATTTCAGAAAAAAAGGCAACCTTTATCAGCCGGGGGGACAAGTCAGGCACCCATGTCGCAGAGGTGGTTTTGTGGGAGAAAGCCGGCATCAAGCCATCCGGCAACTGGTATGTAGTATATGAAAAGGGAACTCAAGGCAATGTGGCAACTTTAAAATATACTGATCAGCAAAAGGCTTATACTGTAATAGACCGAGCTTCCTTTCTTGGATTGCAGAAGGATATCAAGACAGTCATCCTTGCAGAAAAAGACGAAGCCCTTCTCAATTTTATAACCCTGATCCCTGTGAATCCCAACAAGTTTCCAAAAGTAAATCATGAGCCTGCCATGGAATTTGTGAAATGGCTTATCTCCCCTGAGAAGGGACAGTTGATCATAAGGGATTTTGGAAAAGACAAATTCGGCAGCCCTTTGTTTTTCCCTAACTCTAAAGAGTGGCGGGAATCACAGGGAAAGAAGGGGAACTAACGGCAAGAGGGGCTTGCCGTAAGGAATAAAGAGATCTAAAAAGATACGCATAATGTCAAATATATTTATTAAGGAGGAAATTAATGAAGATAAAAGGATTTTTAAAGACAGTATTTGTTGTAACTGCTGTATTAATCGCTTTTTTGGGTGCGCAGCCAGCAGTTGATGAGGCTTTTGCTCAGCAGAAAAATATTATTCTTGCAACAACAACGAGCACCCAGGATTCAGGCCTTCTTGATGTGTTAATTCCAGTTTTTGAGAAAAAGACAGGATATTTTGTAAAGACTATCGCAGTGGGCTCAGGCCAGGCCATGGCTATGGGACAGAAAGGTGAAGCAGATGTGCTCCTTGTTCATTCGCCGGCAGCTGAGAAAAAATTTGTAGCAGACGGTTTTGGAATTAACAGAAGGCTTGTCATGCACAATGATTTTATAGTGGTTGGCCCTGGCCAGGATCCGGCTAAAATCAAAGGAATCAAGTCAAGCGTTGATGTATTCAAGAAGATTGCTTCTACAGGCAATCTTTTTATATCCAGAGCTGACAAGTCCGGAACAGATGTAAAGGAAAAAGATATATGGAAGGCAGGGGCCATTAAATATGAAGGGCAGAAATGGTACCATGAAACCGGCCTTGGTATGGGACAGACACTGAACATTGCTTCAGAAAAGAAGGCATACACACTGGCCGACCGTGGAACCTACCTGGCACTGAAGAAAAGACTTGACCTCGATATCCTTGCCGAGGGAGATGCTATCCTCCTAAACATCTACCACGTAATCGAAGTAAATCCGGCAAAGTTTCCCAAAGTTAATGCTCCGGGTGGAAAGGCCTTTGCAGATTTCATGGTTTCAAAAGAAACCCAGGACATGATAAAAACCTTTGGTGTCGACAAGTTTGGTTCACCGCTTTTCTTCCCTGATGCTGGCAAAAAAGTGGAAGACTTAGGGAAATAGTAACTGCCGTAACGCGTGATCAGTGACGTGTGACGGGTTCAAAAAAATGCCGACGCGTCACAGAACAGATATCACACGGATCACCGATTACGCGTTACGCGTCACGGATTTAATACATGGATCTAATATTTGAAGGAATTATAAAAGCATTCTGGTTGCTCGTGACTTTTGATCCTGAGGTCATGAGCATTATGTTTCTCTCCCTCAAGATTTCAGGGTCAGCAACGCTGGTTAGTCTTTTCATAGGCCTCTCTGCTGGTTCTGCTCTTGCATTGACGCAGTTCCCGGGAAAAAAGATTGTCGTCGGCGCTGTTAATACTGGAATGGGCCTTCCTCCGGTAGTGGTCGGCCTTTTTGTTTCCATATTTCTTTGGAGGAGTGGTCCTCTTGGGTTTCTTGAACTTCTCTACACCCCCACTGCAATCATCATAGCCCAGTCCATCATTGCAACGCCCATCGTTACAGGAATTACCCTTGCTTCATTGCAGCAGCTTCCAAAAAAAATGAGGCTTCAGATACTCGCCCTGGGTGCGAGCCGTGCCCAGATGGTCTGGATGCTTGTAAAAGAGGCAAAGCTGCCCCTTCTTGCGGCAGTTATGGCAGGTTTCGGCGGTGTCATCTCTGAGATTGGTGCGTCAATAATGGTGGGTGGTAATATCAAGGGATATTCAAGGGTTTTGACCACAGCCACAGTAATGGAGACAAGCAAGGGAAACTTTGATATTGCAATTGCCCTCAGCATCATACTATTGTTTCTGGCTTACCTTATTAATCTTGTCCTTACCTATGTCCAGCAAAGGGAGAGACCGCGATGAGCGAGACTTCAGCCTTCAGCGTTCCCGGTTCAGATACACAGCATGGTGCTTCGAACATCCAGCTTCCGGCCACAGATGCTATTCTTAGTGCCCGTAATTTGCGGGTAGTCCGGGGTGGCGTAACGATACTGGACGTTCCTGAGTTCGTGGTTCGCGAAGGGGAGGTTCTCTGCCTGATTGGACCGAACGGAGCCGGTAAGACCACTCTGTTGCAGAACATATGCTACCTTCATAAAAGCTTTGAGGGTGAGGTTATGTTCAGGGGAAAAATTATTGGCAAAGACCACGGTGTTTTCGACTATCGCCGGCGGGTTGCAATGGTCTTTCAAGAGCCTTTGCTCTTTGATACGACCGTTTTCAAGAATGTAGCGTCTGGTCTCACATTCAGAGGCGTTGACAAAAAAGAGATTAGAAAACGGGTGGCTGAGAATCTGGAGCGGTTCGGCATAGCACACCTCAGGGACCGCTCTGCGCGGACATTGTCAGGGGGAGAGGCACAGCGCACAAGCCTTGCCAGGGCCTTTGCAACAAAACCAGAGATTCTTTTTCTCGATGAACCCTTTGCCTCACTTGATCCTCCGACGCGAGAGGGTTTAACCCGTGATCTGGAAAAGATTCTTCTTGAATCTCAGACAACGACAATCTCTGCTACCCATGATCGGAATGAGGCCCTCCGACTCTCTGATCGCATTGCCTTTATGAGAAACGGAAAGATAGAACAGCTTGGAACGCCGGCAGAGCTTGTGAACAATCCCCTAGATGAGTTTGTCGCTTCTTTTGTTGGTGTGGAAACAGTTTTGACCGGGAATGTAGTTGGAAAGGGAGAGGGTGGCACCTGGATAGTGTCTGTATCGGGAAAAGACATCGAGGTTACTGAGCCTCTGAGTGAGGGCGAGAGTGTGGTTATTCACATAAGTCCGGAAAATGTGATTCTGTCCAATAATTTTGTTAGCAAGAAAACAAGCCTGAGAAACTATTTTGCAGCCAGGATAACCTGTATTATGCCAATGGGGCCTTTTATCAAAGTGTACCTTGATTGTGGATTTCCTCTGGTGGCATACATAACGAATGAGTCAAAGGAATCCCTTGGCCTGTCAGAAGAGAAGGCTGTAACAGCTTCATTCAAAGCAACCGCTGTACAAGTAATTGCAAGAAAAGAAACAGAGATCGATTAGAGTGATACGAATCTTTGTAGGATTTGATGATACTGATGTCAAAGATTCGGATCGCGGTACAGGAAAGCTTGCCCGCTGGTTCGAAAGGGAGCTCCCCCGGGGATGTAAAGTCTGGGGAGTAGTTCGGCAGCAACTGCTCGTCAATGAACTGATCCCCTATACATCCCACAACAGCTCTGCCTGCGTAGTGATTGAGTGTCCAGAGACTGTTTCCGTAGAAATGATTGCGGATAGGGCCATCTCTCATATAAAACACCACTTTATTGAAGGTAGTGATCCTGGTCTGTGTATCTGCGCTGAGGGTAACCCTGCAATGGCCAACCTCATGGTTTTTGGCAGGGTCTGCGCTGAGCGTGTTGTCTCCCAGAAAGAAGCCCTTACAGCTGCCAGAGGGGCTCATCTTTCCGGGCATGGAGGCACCAATGATGGTATCATTGGAGCGTCGGCAGCGGTTGGGTTGACATCTCAAGGTTGGAGCGGTAGATTTATAGAGTTTGGGAGATTGCGAAATATTCCTGAATCTGTGGAAGTTGGCACGCTTGATCAGCTTGGAATAAAAGTGATCTCTTTAGACAGGGATGCTCAGATACCTGGTCCGGCTGATATTGTCAAGAACGATGGCTGGCTAAGGCCGAGACTTGTGGGAGGGTTTCCGGTTCTATTGGTGGAACCGATAGGGCCAGGCTTATGGAAGGCCCTTGAAAAAAAACAGAATAATGGGCACAGGGAGGGAACACACAATGGCAGGCAAAATCTTTTACAGGGAGCGGGAAAAGATCACTGAAGGCAAGAAACAGCCAAGGTTCAAACTTGTAGCTGTTGCCGATGTGAACCTGAAGGTTTACGGAAAACACCTCAGAAGGAGCGAGCTTGAACAAATTGCTTCATCGGTTGGGGCTGACCTCATACTCCTGACCCATGGAGACAAAAAGTATAAGGACGAGGAAATAGAAGTAGAGGATTAGACAGTTCTACCCAAACGCAATACGTTCCTTTTAGCCGGTTTCAAACTTATCGACAAGGAGTATCTTTATGCCATTGGTTCGTGAAAAAGATGGTCGCCGCCTTCATGTGAAGAGCAAGTTGATGGGAGAGAGCCTGGTGAGCAAATCATTCATCGAAGGCCTTCCGGTAGCTCCGCAAACAAGACTTTATCCAGACGTAAATATATTGAAGGTGGGGGGGCAATCCATATGTGATCGAGGCGCCAAGGCCCTGCCGCCCATTATCCAGGAGATTGCTGTGAACAAGTCAGAACACAAGATGCTTGTCACAACGGGCGGAGGAACCCGCAGCAGACACATTTATGCTATAGGGCTGGAGCTGGGCATGCCAACTGGAGTGCTTGCAAAATTTGGAAATTCTATTTCCGAGCAAAACGCACTGCTTGTAACAATGCTCCTCGCTCCTTATGGTGGAATAAAAATCGGACACGATGAGATTGTAAAGCTTACGAGCTACTTTGTTCAGGGTTGTATCCCTGTCATGCACGGCATGCCTCCATACGATTATTTTGCTATTCCCCCTGCAAAAGGAAGAATCCCCATCCATCGGACAGATGTGGGCACTATCATACTGGCCGATCTTATTGGTGCACGAACGTGCATATTTATCAAGGATGAAAAAGGCCTTTACACGGGTGATCCAAAAAAGAACGCAAAGGAGAAATTTATTCCTGAGATTGGAGCCAAAACCCTCATGGAAAAGGATCAGGATGATCTTATCGTTGAACGCCCATGCCTCGAAATTCTTCAAAACAGTGAAGTCTTGAAACAAATCCAGATTGTAAACGGTCTTGAAGAAGGCAACATTACAAAAGCCCTTTCCGGCAAAAAGGTCGGGACAATCATCTATAAAGAATAACAGCCCTCGCCCTGCTCGTAACATGATATTGCAAGATAGCCTGTACATTCTTTATTGCAGTGTGTCCACAGCGGACGCCAGAAATCGCTACTACAGTGGCAAATAAAGATTCTTCCGGGCTTCAAGGTGACAATAAGATCACAAAAACGGGAAAAAAAGCCGAATATCTCTAATGAAAGACTCCCAACCAATAAACTGAATCGCATTAATGCCCAGGTTGCGCGCTGTCTCGCAATGTGCCCCGGTATCATCCACAAAAAGGAGTCTCTCAGGCGCTTTATCAAGACGAGAAATTGTATCCACAAAATGAGAAGGATCAGCTTTGCTTTTCCCGACATGATAGCTGTTAAAAACGAAATCGAAGAGTCTGAAGAAATCGTACTTCCTATCAAGTTCATCCAGCCAGTTGGTCTGGTCACTGAGAATGGCAACCCGAACACCTGCAGCTTTGAGTTTTTTTACGATATCGAACATCCATGGCCTGGGGATGAAGCGGGAAAGGATATCGTTTCGCATAGTTTCGTCCTGTTCCATGATTCCTGTTTTGTCACGGATTACCTTCCAGAATGTATGTTCGTCAGAATGACCGGTGAGGTAACCTGTGGCATGGATTACGTCAAAAACCATAGAGAGGAAAGGAATCTCCTCCAATCCGTTTCTGAGGGCTATGGTTTTAAGCCCTTCTTCAAATCCTTTTTCAGCCAGAACACCCCCAAAATCGAAAAGAACAGTATCTACGGTACATGTATTGGTTTGAATACCCACGTCAATCTCCTGAATTCAGAATGTAGCATATCGTGAAAACTATTTTCCACCCTTTTCATGGTGCTGCAGTAGTTGATATCCGAAGCAAATAAAGCCCTTGAAAATCCTTATGTTTTGAAGTAACCTTTCGATGATTGCGGTCAGCTATCAACATTAAGTTGCCAGCAAAAAATCAGTTTAAATTGGTTTGGCTTTTTGGATTTGTCTCTGAAAGCTGATCGCTAATCATTAACAGTTTATAGCAGGAGATATTATGCGCTATTCAAAGATGTTCATTCCTACCATGAAGGAAGACCCGAAAGAAGCCGAGATTTTAAGCCACCGCCTCATGCTACGGGCAGGATTTATACGGAAGCTCGCGTCAGGAGTCTATACTTGGCTGCCCCTGGGTCTCAAATCCCTCAAAAAGGTGGAAAACATAATCCGCCAGGAGATGAACCGCAAGGGTGCACAGGAGATTATCATGCCCTTTGTACAGCCCAAGGAACTCTGGGAAGAGAGTGGAAGGTGGGAAAAATATGGCAAAGAACTCCTGCGTATCCGCGACAGAAATGACAGAGAATTGTGCCTCGGTCCTACCCATGAAGAGGTTGTCACTGACCTGGTCCGTCGCGAGGTTAAGTCTTACCGCGAGCTTCCCCTAATCCTATACCAAATACAAACAAAGTTTCGGGATGAGATACGGCCGAGATTCGGGGTCATGCGTTCACGGGAATTCTCTATGAAGGATGCCTACAGCTTTGATATAGATGAGGCTGGTGCGGAAAAAAGCTACATGGACATGTACGATGCTTACATGAGGATATTTGAACGATGTGGATTCAATTTCAAGGCTGTGGAGGCGGATACTGGCCAGATTGGAGGGAGTTTTTCCCACGAGTTCATGGTCCTTGCTGATACCGGCGAGGATACCATTATCTCTTGTGGAGGATGCGGGTATGCAGCTAACCTGGAACGTGCAGAGGTTGGCTTTGTTGACAGGGAGGTGCCACACACAAAGGGGCAGCTTAAGGATGTGGAAACTCCCGGTCAGAGAACGGTTGAAGAGGTGTCGGAGTTTCTGGGTGTTAAACCGGACAAACTTGTTAAGACCATTATATACAATACAGACAGGGGAACCATGGGGGTCCTTGTTAAAGGCGACAGGGAAGTTAATGAGGTAAAACTCCGCAACATGCTCAACCTCGATGTTATAGAGCTTGCTGATGAAGAGACAATCGAGAAGACAACAGGAGGACCTTTGGGCTTCTCAGGGCCTATTGGCCTGAGCATCCCCCTATACGCTGATCGTGATGTCCTTTTTATGGAGGACTTTGTTGTGGGTGGGAATGTACGGGATGTGCACACGGTTAACGTGAACAATGAAGACTTCAAAGTGAAAGGATACTATGACCTGAAGGTAGCCGAACCAGGCGACTTCTGTGCCAGGTGCGGGGGCACCTACTCTTCAACAAGAGGAATCGAGGTAGGCCACATCTTCAAGCTTGGTCTCAAGTACAGCAAAGCCATGAACTGCACATTCCTGGATAAGGGAGGAAAAGAAATACACGCAGTCATGGGTTGCTACGGCATTGGGGTGGGTAGAACTGTAGCGGCAGCCATAGAGCAAGGGCACGATGAGAATGGCATGATCATGCCCTTTGGCATTGCTCCTTTTGAGATTTGTGTTTTACCGGTGAACAGCTCGCATGCTGAGAGTATGGAATTGGCAGAGGCTGTCTATAAAGAATTGCTTTATAAGGGTATGGATGTTATCATAGATGACAGGTCGGAACGGCCCGGGGTCAAATTCAAAGATTGTGATCTCATCGGCATACCCATAAGGGTCACCATCGGCGAGAGAAACCTGAAGGATCACATGGTAGAGATAAAACTGAGAAAAGAAAAAGATTCTCAGAAAGTTCGAAAAGAAGAAGTAATAGAGAGGGTTTTAAATTATGCTAACGAATTTAAGCGAAGGTAGTTTCACTCCCAGGGAAGAGTTAGAGGATCGAATTAATCAGTTGAGGAAAAATATGGAGCGGGCAGGCATAGCTTTTTCCATAATTCTGCAGAATGTTGATCTGTTTTACTTTGCCGGCACAGTCCAGAAAGGTGTGCTGGTTGTGTCCGTTGATAACGGACCACTGCTTTTCATTGAAAGAAATGTCGACAGAGCTGCTGTTGAGTCCGGTCTTGAGATTATCCCAATCAAGCGGGACAAAGACGTGGGTGAAATCCTGATGGCGAAAGGGATACTGAAAGGCAAATGCGGAATGGAGTTTGATGTTGTGCCTGTCTCTGTCTTTGAGCGATGGAAGGGCATCGTTGGCCTTGATGACTTCACGGATATATGGCCTGCAATCAGGGACCTCAGAATTATCAAAAGCCCCTTTGAAATTGAGCAGGTGAAAAGATCTGGGAGTGTGTGCGATCATGTCTTTGAAAAGGCTAGGGATGTGGTTCGTGAAGGGGCCAGGGAGGTTGACATAGCTGCCTTTTTGGAAGCGGAAGGTCGCAGGGTTGGACATCAGGGTTTTTTGAGGATGCGGGGGCTGAACCAGGAGATGATGAATCTCTACATTACCCACGGACGGTCAGGCACCATACCGTCGAGCGGGGATGTACCCATAGCTGGGGCGGGTGTTACCCACGCCATTGCCCAGGGACCATCTCTCAACAAAGTAGAGAAGGGTGTGCCTGTTGTTATCGATTACGGTGGTGGTTATAACGGTTATATTACAGACGAGACAAGAACTTTTGTGGTCGGCGAGTTGAAAGAGCGGTTCAAAAAGCCATACGAAGTCGCCAAAGAGATTGTGGAAGATGCCACGGTATATGGCAAAGAGGGCATCGATGGAACAGAGCTTTTCTTAAGGGCAGAGGAAAAGGCGAAAAAAGCCGGACTCGACGAGTATTTCATGGGCTTTGAATCTGGGAAGGTGACATTTATCGGTCATGGCCTCGGCCTTGAAATCAATGAACTTCCGGTTATAACCCCTCGACACCATATTATCCTGAAAGAAGGTATGGTTTTCGCATTCGAGCCAAAGTTTATCTTTCCCGGAGAAGGGGCCATCGGGGTTGAGGTGGACTATGTTGTTCGGAAAGATAAGCTTGAGCGTGTAACCAGAACCTCCATCGACCTGGTTACAATCTAACATTGTGCAGCGGAAACATTTTGTTTATATAACTCTTTTCATTATCCTCGCTGCCTGCAACAACGCCCAGCCCAGGCTTCAAGGGTTTCTGAGGATGCCGTTATTCTTGCGTCTGGTAAGAGCATCACATCTGGTGTGGGGGTGAATCAAATTGATAGCTCATTCTACGGTAAATCCCCAAAGACACGGGGGTACCATTGGAAGGTTTATTGCTGCCATACATTTTGACAAGCAACAAGTTAAAAGCAGACCATGTACATAAACGAAAAAGAATACCGCTTTCGTTGGCAGGGCATAGCTGATTTCCTCAAAAAAGCTGCAGGTGTCACGTAAAAAAGTTAAAATATTTATTAAATTGCAATTCGGCTCAATGGGGGCAGAAGGCTGCCCTGAATGCCGGGAGCCTTCTGCTTATAGGGGGCAAACGCTGGTCATGGCATTGCTTTTTTTACCTTGTCAGGGGTTATGGGCAAGTTGCAAACCCTTGCCCCGCAAGCATTATAAACTGCGTTTGAGATTGCCGGAACTGTTGCTACAAGGCAGAACTCTGCCATTCCAGATCCACCGAACGGCCCATTCTTCCTTGGAACCTCAACGTAGTAAACCTCAATTGGCGGAATATCCTTTGCCCTTGGCATTCTAAATTTTGCAAAGCTATTCGTTTCGTTATACTTGTATTCTTCGTATAGCGCATATCCAATGCCCTGGACAATTCCGCCAACAGTCTGACCATCCACGTTGATCTTGTTAATTACCGTACCAGGGTCGTGCACCGCTGTGATTTTGACCATATCGACCTTGCCTGTGGTGACATCCACCGCCACCTCTGCCATCTGAACGCCAAAGGAATATGTCTCCCAGGGCACTCCATGGCCATCGACAGGATCAAGTTTTGTTGTTGTGGTATGGTGTACAAGTTTTGAAATGGTTGGTATATCCTTTGCCTTCATGTCAGCATAGGTCTTGCATCCGTTCTCTTCCATTGTTTTTTTTAACTGTTCCACAACCAGTTGGACAGCCCTGCCTGATACATAGGTCTGGCGGCTTCCTGCGGAGAAATTACCGTCAGGCGTAAAATTCGTGTCTGTTGAGCAAATCAGTACCTTGTTGAGAGGATAACCGAATGTTTTTGCTGCTATCTGGAGAAACATCGTGTCTGATCCCTGGCCCATATCAGCTGAACCTATCCATACTTGGAGCTTATCGTCAGGTAGAAGTTCTGCCCATGCCTCTGATTGATCAGGGGCACTCCTTCCCGGGCCAAAGAACACACAGCCAAGGCCCACACCGCGTTTCACTTTGTCGGTTGATGCAGCCTTTGCTTCCTTTACTGCCCTTTCATAGTGGGGTCTCATCTGGTCTAAACATTCATGAAAACCAAAGTTATCATTCAATTCTTGGGCACAGATTGTTGTATCACCCGAAACATACCCATTCTTTTTTCTGATTTCGAGGGAATCCATCCCTATCTTTTCTGCAATTTCTTCAAGGAGCGATTCAGTGGCAAAGAGTACCTGGGGAACCCCAAACCCACGCATGGCTCCTTTGATGGCAGAGTTAGTGTACACAGCTTTTCCCATTATCTTGGCGTTCAAAAACCGGTATGGACCGCTTGAGTGGACCAGACCCCGGGTCACTACGCTGTTTGAGAACGATTTGTATGCACCTCCGTCAGCAAGAATATCCATCTGGAGGGCTGTTAGGGTACCATCTTTCTTGGCACCTACCTTGGCTTTCATGTAAAAGGCATGTCGTTTCGTTGTAACTGCAAATGTCTCCTCTCGGGTGAACACGAGCTTTACCGGCCTTTGAAGGGCAATGGCAGCCATACCTAGGAGACCACCGACTGATACGTCAAGCTTCCCACCAAACGCACCGCCAGTAACGGATTGGATCATTCTTACCCTTGCTGGATCAATCCCCACCGCAGCTGCAATTGTGTTCTTGTGCTGATGGATGTTCTGGCTTCCTGACATGACCACAAGCTGGCCATTTTCATGGATGTAGGCTACTCCAGAATCATTTTCAAGGTACCCATGCTCGATGATTTGAGTAGAGAAATCACGCTCTGCCACCACATCTGCTTCTGAAAAACCCTTTTCAATGTCACCAAATATAATCGGTTGTTCAAAGAACACATTCGGCTTACCATCGTGTACCTGTGGTGCCCCATCTTTAAGGGCCTCTTCATATGTGATCGCTGACGGCAATTCCTCGTAGATAACCTTGACCTGGTTCATACCCTCAATCGCTGCCTTTTCTGTGATTGCAACAACAGCAGCAACAGGATCGCCTATCATGCGCACCTTGCCTCCGCACAACACAGGTTGGTCATCACCAGCCATCTTCAGGATGTTTGTTCCCTTGACATCTTCCGCGGTGAATACAGCTAGGACACCAGGCACCGAGAGTGCCTGAACCTTATCGATGCTTATGATTTTGGCGTGGTGATGGGGGCTCCTTACCACCTTCATGTAGGTGCAATTGTCAATGGGGATATCATCAACAAAGAGCGTTGTTCCGGTTGCTTTTGCAAGAGAATCCCGACGCGGAACCTCGTC
>MVQO01000181.1 GCA_002067585.1 Syntrophorhabdus sp. PtaB.Bin027 | reverse complement strand
CTCTATCAGCGCCCTTGATCTGGCAGATAGGGTGAAAGAATTGGCTGGCGAGCTTCTTTTAGAGAGAAAAGAGATCAGTTCCGACTCTTCTTGATCGCCTTCAGCTCCTGGTAGAAGGTGGCGGCGGTTGCGGTATCTCCCAGGCCTACGGTAATCCTCGGCTCTCTTGCCAGAAGGGAAGGCATCAGGGATACCACCAGACCATTTCTTTGTATTGTCGCTCCCCTGCCTCCATTTGCTGCTATCGCGCCCTTTTGACAGAACTCCCTTTGGGCCTCCAGACCCATGGGATTGACCTCTACTGGTGGCATTCCTTTTGCCGAGCCGGTGGCAGCAAGAGCGGCCGCCGCATCCGCACCTCTTTGCAGAGAGAGAAGCTCTTCTTTTGCCGATATCTTCCCCTCCTCCATTATGCTCAGAATGTAGTCTCTGGTATGGACTGAGGCCCTGAAGATGCCCAGATGTTCTCTCAGTCCGGCCGCCTTTTGCATCCTCTCCTGCCACTGGCTCATTTTTGGCCCGGCAGACGCCGGTGGAGGGAAAAAAAATTATCTGGATATGAGCACTCTCTTGATTTATATAGCAATACCCGATGCTTGCATCGGGGATAAAGGGCATCCGTGTCCAACTTAGGGATTGAATCAGATCCGAGTAGTACTATCTTTATGCGGCGACGCCTCGGATGCCCCGTCTGCTTGCAGCGGGGTGCGTCGCCGCCGTTTCACTTTCGTTGACACAACTGAGATTTTGCAGCAATTATGGCATGCTACCAATGGATCTATATAGCTATGCCTAGTTTTTTAATTTTGAACTCATCAATTGAATGTTTAATTGATAACAAAGCCGGATCATCGTTATCTAATTTAAGACCATTAAATAAAGCGCCTTCTGCTGAATATAAATAAGTTATTGCATTATTTTTATCCTGGTTAGAAATTGCTTCTATCGCCTGATTTAATTTGATTTTAGAAAGCAATCCATAATGAACACGATTCCTTGGCTCCAAATCAATCGCTTTATTGATGAGCCTTTCCGCTTCATAATAATTCTCTTTTAATCTAAGAATATTGGCCTTTATGGATAAGTACGATGCATTATTCTCTTTATTCCCAGGCATATTTTCAATTACTATTTCGGCTTTTTTTATATCATTCAATTGTATATACACGTCAGCAAGTGCTGTAAGAGTAAATGATAGAGCAGGATTAAGCGATGCAACCTCAAGATGATCTCTAGCTTCTTTAAATGATCCCATTTTCTTTAGCGTTACGCCTATCTGTGCATGGAGGCGAGAATCGTTAGGAGATTTTTTCAATGCACCATCTAGCATTGCTAAGGCTTCTTCTAATTCTCCCGACTCATTGAGAATCTTAGCAGCTGTTGATATGACATTTGATTCATATGGAGTCAGATCGACAGCTTCTAAAACCTTCTCCTTAGCTTCTGTGAGATTGCCTTCGTAGCATAGCAAATCTGCAAGAGAAGATAAGCCAATAGCTTTGTCTTTACGAGATCTAGATAGAGCTATAGACTTCACATATGATACTTTTGCGTCGCCATTTTTATACAAAGCTCTTTGAATTAGACCTAGACTATGGTGGTAATCCGATCTGGTGGGAAATTTTTCAACTAGATTTTGCATTATGGGCAATGCTTCCTTCGATCTTTGCAGTCTGTATAAACATAGTGAATAATATTGATCCATAATGGGTTCAAATCTCTCACTTATTTTTCTTGCTGCATCTAGGTATTTAAAAGCAATTGCATATTGGTGTCGTTTATACAACTCTCTTGCTGCATCAATTGACTCACTCAAATATTCTTTTTTTATCATACTAGCATCATGGGCTTCTCCAGAAGATAGCGTATGATAATAAGCTAATGAACCGTATTGGGATTTTGAAGCGCTTCCCTTTGGTGCCTTTTGCCACTCCTCTTTAAATATTTTTGCCAATATTTTATGAGCCCTCAAAGCGTCCTCCTTTTTGCTTATAGAGCTTAGTATATATGATTTCAATATATTGTGAACTTGGTAACCATCCTGCACAGAATCAACAATTTGGTAATCTATTAGTCTATTTATAATCGTCCATTTATTTTTAAAGATGTTCTTTAATTGTTGTGCATTAAGAGGCTGATAAGAGATAGACATGATAATCAATAATTCTTTTTCATCAGGAGAGATCTCTATTCCCTTGAATAGTTTCCTTGCAACTTCTAGGAAAAACTCTCTAACAAATGAATTATCTTCCAATATTATATCTATTCCATGTTGAACAATACGAGTCGATACTAGACCAATTGCCAGGGGATATCCACCTAAATTTTCAGCAATACTCTCTAGATCCTTTAAATTATAATTGCCAGAATACAGATGACTCAAATGGTAATCTAAAGCCCTAACCATAAAATTGGTTTCTAATTCGCCTATATCCAATCTGCAACATCTAGAGAGAGCAATTTCTGATATCATCGGCAATTTTTCAGAAATAATTATCATATTAGGATTTTCAGCTTTGCAAATGCTCAGTAGGTCTTCAAAAATCCTACAAATTAATTCGTTCATGGTTTGAGAATTAATTGATTCATCTATTCCTGGCGTGTTATCAAAAATAGTAAATGTTTTTTCAGAATAAGCTATCTCAGGAAACAACTTTTCTGACCAAAACAATTGTGGATCGAACCCAGGCTCAGACGCATCTATTACTACACTCAATGGTTTTGCAATAGTAGATAGCAGGCGAACTGGCGATGATGCAATTGCCAAATCAATCCATATTGGGGTGAGGCGCGAGAATAGTTGATAAATCGATCTTCTAACAAAAGCAGTTTTTCCCATTCCATCGATACCTAAAATAATAATTCCGGAATATGAACCTGAAAAGGCTAGCGTACCTAACTTGTTTAATTCGCTTTCCCTATCCTGAAAATATTCCATCAAATCTGATTTTCCAAATAATGCCTCCTTGCTACTTAAATCACGTCTTATTTTATCAATCATTTTTATTATATAAGGTAGTCCTTCCTTTCCCCAAATAAATGTACGCATTGCAAGGTGTGTTGGCAAAGGCTCATCATCCAACCTTATTATTAAAAGCCGATATCCCTTTTCGCGAATCGAGCGATATCTTCCTGCATTAATTTCTTCAGCTACCCATTGTGAGGATGCCGCGTTCTTGCTCCAGAAGAGCACAAATATGCGAGAATCAGCGATGCCTTTATCGAAAGCAAATATTGTTTCCCTATCTTCCCATTGATATAGCCAACAATTTTCTGCACCTAATTTTTTCGCAACTTTTTTTACGAAAACTTCATCTTTTGTGCTATGACTCAAGAAGATGATTTTTTTATCCATGAGTGTTTAGAGAATATTTGAAGGGATAAAACTATCGGCATCCAAGCTACCAATAAAGAATTTTCAGCATGATAACATTACATCACGAGCGCGTGGAGTCACGAATATCTCAATCTTTGGCCCGGGGTGAAGCGAATCCTCGCCCGGTTTTCATATTTTCTTAGATTTGATTAATAGGGTCTCTTTGTGGAGCGTACCCCCCAAGCGGATAAAAAGTTAAACAGCTGACTCATGGAGGGAATGCATGAAGAAGACCAGGCGGCGTTACGACTGAGAATTCAAGATATCAGTATTAGCATAGCTTGAGTCCAGCAAACCCCTGGCTCAGATCGCCGGCGAGGATGGTGTCCATCCCAGTATTCCCTTCCAATGACGAGATGAATTGGCCGAGAATCCCGAAGAGCGAACAGCATCATTGGGAACCAGTGGATGTACGAGGCCGAGATTGCCGAGCCCCAAGAGTCTGCTGGGCAGGCTCATGCCGAGAACGATTTTTTTAAAAACCATGATCATCAGGCAGGGATCATGCCCAAATGTGTCCCAGGACGCGTATGTGAATGTGTACGCACATGTGATCGAGATCTGCCTATATCAGGCAATGAGTAAGATGAACACGGAAAATGAAATAGTCTGCGGAGCAGACATCCGCCAGGATTCGAGAATAGTGGCCATTTCGGATGTCAGTATTTGCCAAAAAATTAAAGTAATCAGATCCGATCTCGCTTGATCGCCTTCAGCTCCTGGTAGAAGGTGGCGGCGGTTGCGGTATCTCCCAGGCCCACGGTGATGCGCGGCTCTCTAGCCAGAAGGGAAGGCATCAAGGATACCACCAGCCCATCTCTTTTG
>MVQO01000180.1 GCA_002067585.1 Syntrophorhabdus sp. PtaB.Bin027 | reverse complement strand
AGACTGCTTTGTCCAGGCCTATGTCTCTGACGATGGCAGAGAA
Organism: Syntrophorhabdus sp. PtaB.Bin027; assembly: GCA_002067585.1. Lineage (GTDB taxonomy): Bacteria > Desulfobacterota > Syntrophorhabdia > Syntrophorhabdales > Syntrophorhabdaceae > Syntrophorhabdus. The sequence goes on along the minus strand of MVQO01000180.1, from coordinate 15,869 downwards.
GGATTCCAGGCCTTCATTGAGAAGAGAAAACCCGATTTTAAGGGAAGATAAGATTTTGAATAGAAGGGTGCGCTCTACCAATTACTGTTGAATAATATTACATAGCTCTATCCCCAAGCCCTGTAAAGTCAGGGCTTGGGGATATTTCACGGCAGACAGCGCACTCACATCGTAAACAATCATGTATAATGCGCCGATTCTTAAAAAAGCTATTGAGATATTACGCATGCTGATCAGAGAACACCAGCCCCTCGGAGTTACAGAGATTGCACGGGCGGTGTCGATAAGCAAAAGCACTGCTTACGGTATCTTGAAAAGCTTCAGCGAGGAAGGTCTTGTCAGCAAGAACCCGACAACAAAAAAATATACCCTTGGCAAGGAAATGATGGAGCTTGCAAGACTCGTTTTCAGAGGACAAGACCTCATTTCTATTGCCAGACCCTTTCTTGAGAGGCTGGTAGAGCTTGTTAACGAAACGGTCTTTTTGGGGATACGTGAATTCGACGCAATAAAAGTCATTGATGTTATTGAGGCCAAGAAAGAGATTAAGATATCATCACCTGTTGGAATGAAACTTCCGATCACAGCGGGTGCTACGGGTAAACTATTCATTTCTATTATGACCAATGAAGAGATTGTATCCTATTTCAGGGAAAAAGGACTGCCCCGGTACACTGAAAATAGTATTACTGATATGGATGCATTTATTAAAAATATGGAAGAGATTCGCAGGCTCGGCTATAGCATAGATATAGAAGAATACTTGAAGGGTATCAGAGCTGTTGCCACCTTCATCCGACAAGACAAAAAACCTATTGCCGCCATCTGGTTTGTCGGTTTTTCAAATTCCATGATTGATGAAAGACTCAACCATATCATCAACAACTTGCAACGAACAGCAGATCAGATTAGCGCGCGAGCTTCCTTAAGCTCTTCCTCAGAGCTGGAAGCACCAGTAGTATTGAAAAACGAGATATCTTCTCTGGTTTAACATCCTGAATTCCTTTTTATAAATCTTTCGTTTATTATTGATTATCATTTTCTGAGAAATATTTTTCCATTTTGAAAATAAATAATAATGTAATAAACTTAATGCAGGGCAGGCTTTTTTATCAGGCAGAACATTTGTGATTTTTTTTTGAGTTGAGGCTGAAAGTTTTGCCAAAAAATAGCAGAGGAGGGACAGTATGGATAAGATTCTTAGGATTGATGTAGGTGCTGACGGTGGCCCGAAGGCTACCACAGATCCCGTAGGTGACTATGCAGGCCTTGGTGGAAGGGCGCTGACATCAGCCATCGTGTCAAAAGAGGTGCCGATGGCATGCCATCCGCTGGGTGAAGAAAATAAGCTTGTCATAGCCCCTGGGCTCTTGAGCGGCTCAATAGCTGCAATGTCAGGTCGAATCTCAGTGGGTGCAAAAAGCCCTTTGACCGGGGGCATCAAAGAGGCCAATTCTGGCGGTCAGCCATCACAGGTGCTTGCACGGCTCGGTTATGCTGCAATCGTACTCCAGGGAAAACCAAAGGATGATAGTCTATACAAGGTTTTTATTAACAAAAATGGAGTGGAAATCACGAAAGACAACAGCCTGAAAATGCTTGGTAACTACGATGTTGTGGAGAAAATGAAAGAGGAATACGGACAAAAGATCGCCTGTATCTCAATCGGTCAAGCAGGGGAGATGAAGCTCGCAGCTTCTTCAGTAGCCTTCACAGACATGGAACTCAGACCAAGCAGGCATGCTGGAAGGGGTGGTCTGGGAGCGGTCATGGGATCCAAGGGTATAAAAGTCATTGTTCTTGATGACGCAGGTATGGCAATGCGACAACCCAAGGATGTTGAAAGATTCAAAGAGGCTAATAAGAGATGGATCGCAGGTCTTCAAGGGCATGGCGTTACTGGACAGGCACTACCTGCCTATGGCACAAATGTTCTCACCAATATTATCAATGAGGCTGGAGCTTACCCCACCTACAATTTTAAGGAAGGCCGTTTCGCCGGAGCAGCAAAGATAAGCGGTGAAGTTCTGGCTGAGATGGAGACCAAAAGAGGGGGGCTGGCAACCCATGGCTGTCACAGCGGTTGTGTCATTCGCTGCTCAGGAATTTATAATGACAAGGACGGTCACTTTCTCTCAAAACAGCCTGAATATGAGACAGTGTGGGCTCACGGTGGGGACTGCGGCATAGATGACCTGGATACCATCGCCATGTTGGATTTTCTCGACGATAATTATGGCTTAGATACAATTGAAATGGGTGTCACCATTGGTGTTGCAATGGAGGCTGGCCTTTTGAAGTTTGGAGATGGCAAGGGAGCCATTAACCTGATAAAGGAAGTCGGTCAGGGAACACCCCTTGGCAGGATTATTGGAAGCGGCGCAGTAGTGACAGGAAAGGTTTTTGGCATTGAACGTGTTCCTGTTGTCAAGGGACAGGCCATGCCAGCCTACGACCCGAGGGCAGTTCATGGCATTGGCGTCACATACGCAACAAGCCCCATGGGCGCTGATCATACAGCAGGATATGCCATAGCCTCAAATATTCTGGGGGTTGGTGAAAAAGTAGATCCTCTCAAACCTGAAGGACAGGTAGACCTTTCAAGGGCACTCCAGATCGCAACAGCCTTCATCGATTCATCTGGCATGTGTGTCTTTGTGGCTTTTGCTTTGCTGGATCAGCCAGAAACCAATCAGGCGTTGATCGACCTTGTCAATGCCTTCTACGGATGGAATTGGACCGCAGACGACACAGTCGAATTCGGGAAAAGGGTTCTGAAGATGGAACGGGATTTCAATGTTGGAGCCGGTTTTACAAAAGAGCATGATCGACTCCCGCTTTTTATGAAAACACAGCAATTGTCGCCGCACAATTTAACTTTTCAGGTCAAGGATGAAGAATTAGACGGTGTTTTTAACTGGTAGACACTTTTGAAGCTTAATGAGGAAGGGGCAACATAGCGCACCTTCCTCATCTTATTTCAAAAAGATACATGGCAAACCAAAACCCTCAACACGATATCGACGCTTCAGTTCTCAATATCAATCTGACTGTCCAACTTTCAGCGGTGAAAGCATTCTTTCTCTTACTTCAGAATGGCTTTTCCATAAAATGTCTTACCGGCATAAGCATCGAACAGTTGCTCTATAATCAACTGGGATTAACACCACAGCTCGTTGAAAAAAAGATAAGCACAGTCTTTCTTGACGGTAAGCCTGTTGATGATATTGCTATGGCAATCGTACAGGACGGTTCATCATTGGCGCTTTCAGGCGCCATGCCCGGCCTGGTCGGGGCAACACTGCGTCGAAAGAGCCCTCTCGCTTCATTCAGGCAATCAATAAGTGTTGAGAGTGGCTTGGGAAAGTCAGAACCAATTCAAGGACATGTCATGGTCAAACTTTTCAATGTTCTCCTCAAAGAGCTTGGCCCTTTTTTCCTCAGAACAGGTATTTTTGTTTCAGCCCCCGCTTTTGTTGACCTCGTATCAGGAAAGGCTGATGATTTCCTTGACAAATGCATACAGGTAGTGGTTAACGGGGTGTCCGTCACATTACAATCACAGGGCGAATGGCATTCCCTTCTGGCAAGTCATGATTCCGTTCACTTGAAAGTAAAGGTAGGATAATCCAGATATTTTCTATAAGTTCCCTCGTCAGCCTGTCAGGCGACGAAAGGCAACTGTAGTCTTGCTGAAACCATGATCAGCAGTATGAGGATTCGGATCTCCGCGTCACGTGGCTCGATAGTCTCCCTGATGCTACCACCCTTCAGAATCCAGTGTTCTGTGTAATCCTATTCGCTAACTTAGGATTGTATACCCACGAACCAATTAAAATCTTGTAGCACAGATTTCCAGTGTCCGCTAATAAACCATCCCTATTAAAAATCAGGGTGATAATTGGTGACGCAACCTATTTGCGGCCAGACCCTCCAAGTATGCCGCCGAGTACACCACGAATAATTTGCCGTCCAATTTGACTCCCAACGGTTCTGGCTGCTTGTTTGGCCATTGCCTGCACCATACCCTCTCTCCGTTTGGAGCCCCAGAGCAAATCACCCAGTTTTCCTCCGCTTTCCACTGGCTTCGTTTCCTCTTTCCCCTTTGTCTCGGGCTGAACAGCTTCCTTATTTCTCGCTCTTTGATTTATGATTTCATAAGCAGACTCACGATTCACAGAGATATCGTACTTGGCGCCTATGGGGCTTCTCGCCCTCACCACCGAGCGTTCTTCAGACGTCAAGGTCCCCATCCGGCAACGGGGCGGGCATATGGTAGTGCGCTCCACCGGCATTGGTACACCTTTATCCTGGAGAGTGGAAACTAATGCCTCGCCAACCGCAAGTTGCGATATGACTTCAGTGACATTCAATTTGGGATTGGTAACAAATGTTTCTGCAGCAGTCCGGACTGCTTTCTGGTCTCTTGGCGTGTAAGCTCTGAGGGCATGTTGAATGCGGTTCCCAAGCTGCCCGAGGATTTCGTTCGGTACATCATCAGGAAACTGTGAACAAAAGTAAACCCCAACACCCTTGGAGCGAATAATCCGTACAACCTGCTCTACCCGCTGACGCAATACTGGTGGTGCATCATCAAAGAGTAAATGGGCCTCATCGAAGAAGAATACAAGCTTTGGCTTATCGAGGTCACCTACCTCAGGGAGGTTCTCGAACAGTTCTGATAAAAGCCACAGGAGAAAGCTAGAGTACAATCTTGGTTTCAGAATGAGCTGATCTGCATTAAGAATGCTGATAATGCCTCTTCCGCTGAGGTCAGTACGCATGAGATCGTTGAGTTCCAGAGCAGGTTCGCCAAACAGTGCCTGTCCCCCTTCACGCTCAAGGGTCAGCAAGGCTCGTTGGATGGCGCCGATAGACTGGGTATTCACCAGACCATACTGCGCTGATACCTCCTTCCGGTTGTCTGCTACAAAACTGAGGAGAGCTCTCAAATCGTCAAGGTCGAGCAGTAACAAGCCCTGATCATCTGCAAACTTGAAGGCAATCTCGAGCGTACCTGTCTGCGTGTCGTTAATCTCAAGGATTCGACCGAGCAGGCCTGGGCCGATTTCACTTATTGTTGTACGGACAGGGTGGCCATTTTTGCCATACATATCCCAGAATAAGACCGGATTTGCTTCGTTGGTGTAATCATCGATCCCTATCTCCTTCACACGTTGCTGGATTTTTTCATTAGCCGTGCCAGCCATAGCAAGGCCAGCCACATCACCTTTTACATCAGCCATGAACACAGGCACGCCCATTCGTGAAAAACCCTCTGCCATGACCATGAGAGAAATAGTTTTGCCTGTTCCTGTAGCTCCAGCTACGAGGCCATGTCGGTTGCCATACTTTGCGAGTAGGTGGACAGGCCGTTCTCCCTTGCCAATGAGTATTTGGTTCATCCATAACCTCCTGCACTTTTCATTGTATTTATTTGATTACAAAATTCAGGCATAACGTATCTCCTGTGTATGACGATTATCATCATATTCTACTATCTTTTTACCTCTCCCTGAAATAGTATATTAAATTCACGGTTGAGTCACTATATCTCCAGCATTAGATTGTCATTTTGTACAATTCATTGTCGTTATGTAACCTTCTCTCACGTAAAAAATAATGCAATTTCCACCTCCAAAGATTTAAGGGCGTTGTTTTTGAAAAACCCCTGTGGTATTTTGGATAAGGCATACAATGCAAGTGACCATTAAACTCTTTGCTACACTGCGACAGGGGCGTTTTGATGTTGACACGCTTAACCTGCCCCCCAAAACAAAAGTCACTGATGTCATTCAGCAGATCGGGGTTCCCCACAAAGAGGTTACCCTCATCTTTATTAATGGAAGACATAGTGATTTTTCATCAGAGCTTCATGAAGGCGATATATTGGCCCTATTTCCCCCTGTTGGAGGAGGGTAAGACAGGCTTGGAGCTTGGTGCATGGCGTATAGAGGTAATAAAGTGAAAAATTTATCACACCGCGGGCATTACAGATTTTGGGCTTTATTATGTGCTCTCAACTATCAGCTATGAGCTATTTATGGAGGATACGCGGATGAAGAAACTGGATGAGTTTCTGAAAGCCAATGCCAAGGACGAATTGCTGTCATGGGACGCCCATAAAAAGGCAATGAAGGTTTTCCGCCTTGGATGCCGCCATGTAGAGGAGGCCGCCCTTGCACTCAACATACTGCCTGCCCGTTACAAGCGCAATCAAAAAAGCATCACCACCGCTCTGCAACGAAAACTTTTTCAGAGCAAGTCTGCTGTCATCGGCTGTGGGGGATTGGGTGGTTACATCATCGAGGAACTTGCACGCCTTGGCATAGGAACTATCAAGGCAATCGATCCGGATATCTTTGAGGAACACAACCTAAATCGCCAGATACTGTGCAAAGTTTCCGACCTCGGCAAACCAAAGGCAAAAGTGGCTAAAACCAGAGTGAAAACAGTAAATCCTGCTGTAAAAATCATCTCTCTGGTGAAAGCATTTTCTCGGGAAAATGGGCCAGAACTTCTCGAAGGCATGGATGTTGTGGTTGACGCTCTCGACAGTATACCAACGCGAATTGAGCTGGCAGAGTGCTGTGCAAAACTCAATATCCCCCTGGTTCACGGCACTATTGGTGGCTGGTACGGTCAGATAACAACACAGTTTCCCGGCGACAATACGATCCAGATAATCTATCAGAATTGTAAAGATTCCAAAGGCCTTGAAATAAAGTTGGGCAATCCCTCCTTTACCCCGGCAATCATAGCAAGCCTGCAGGTGGCGGAGGTATGCAAACTCCTTACAGGCCAGGGCACTCCTTTGCGTAAAAAGATGCTTTTCATCAATCTGCTTGACATGGAAGTTGATCAAATTGAAATAGGACAAACAATATCTTGTTAATCACATAATCTTGCCATGCCCTATCTGCTTGTCTTTTTTTGCTCCTTCATCACCCTCTCATTTGAAATACTACTTATTAGGATCTTCTCTATAAGGCTTTCACATCACTACGCCTCTCTTATCATTAGTCTGTCTATGGCAGGCCTTGTAGTGGGGAGCCTGGCTGCGTTCTTCAAGCAACGCTCATCAAAGCCTCTTAATCCTTCGTCTTCTCAAGCTCTTCAGCGCCTTGCTGCTGCCCTTGTTGCCTCATGCCCTGTTGTTTTCATAACACTGTCAGTAATTCCTCTCGATCATGTTCGAATGCTCTGGGAAAAAGTTCAAATTGTTTATTTCGTACTTTTTATCCTGCTTTGTACCATCCCATTCTTACTTTATGGCGCATTCATAGCATTCTCCCTCTCAGTATGGCGCGACAAAGCAAACAAGGTTTACGCCAGTGATCTTATCGGTGGTGCCACAGGACTTCTCCTGGTGGCCATGCTGATGAACCTGCTCAGGACAGAATATGTTTTTGCAGTTACAATTGCTGTGACAGGTTTAGCCATTCTTGCGGTACTCGAAAATACATTATCAAAGATTATAGCGGGCTCCATATTTTTTATTCTGTGCCTTTTAGTTGTTCTGGATGTTTCTGCCATTAAAATGTCTCCCCACAAGGGACTTGTACAGGCCCTGAAGGTTGATGGGGCCACGCATGTAACCACCATATACACGTCACACTCGCGGCTTGATCTTTTTGAAAACCCTCAAATGAAATTTGCTCCCGGCCTCTCCCTTGGATACACACAACCTGTGCCCAAAGGTCTTGGCGTGGCGCTGGATGGCGAGATAGCTGGCGTAATCATGGGCGGAGAACAGCAGGAATCATACGATTTCCTCTCCTATGTGCCATCTGCACTCCCATATCTACTTCTTCAACCAAAAAATGTCGTCATCGTAGGGGCGAAAAATGGCATTGACCTCCTGCAATCGCTTTTTTTTGGTGCTTTTCACATTTCCGTAACAGAATATGATGCATCTGTTCTGCAAGCCTTTGCGTCAATCCACGATGAATATAGCCCTCGTACAGTGTATTTCTTTCACGGGTCTGCACGAAGGCTCCTCAGGAGCCTGCCTCAGGAGCCAGACATCATTTTGCTATCGAGAACGGGGTTCTTTCCCTCTGGGAATTTTGGTTTGCAGGAAGACTATGACCTCACAGTTGAGGCAATAACATCGTATATTAAGGGGCTGAAAAAAAATGGGATTCTTTTCGTGCAGATGTTTCTTCAGCCACCACCGCGGAATGAATTACGACTTGTTATGAATATTAGAGCAGCGTTGAATAAGATGGGGGTTGCAGGGTTAAGTAAACAGCTCCTGATATACAGGAGCTGGGATACAGTCAACATCCTCGTTAAAAAGGATGGCTTTTCTGAAACAGACTTAAATAAGATTGGTCAATTTTTGTCAAACCGGCAATTCGACATTCTTTATCCTGGTATGGCTGGGCAAGAAAAGTTTATAACCGGTCTCGATTATGAGGCCCTATTTAATAAAATCCTCGTTCATGAATCGTCAGCCGACTTCAGTTCATCCTATGTTTTTGATATACGGGAAACAACTGATGACCGACCATTCTTTCATTATTATTTGAAATTAAGCAATATAAGGGAGATATACAGAATTTCAGGAAGGAAATGGCCCTACCTCATCCACGAGGGAATGTTTTTGCCTTTTGTTCTTATTTTCCTTGTAGTCATCGCCATTGGTATTTTTGGATCAACCCTGCTGTTTCTGAAAAGACGTGGAGCTGGAAATTTACAACTGAACACCGGCCTTTTAATCTATTTTGCACTGATCGGTTTTGCGTTTATGTTTACTGAAATATTCTTCATTCATCGGCTCATACTACCCCTGGGATCCCCTGTCAGGGCGTTTTCAATAACCCTTGTGACAATCCTTATGAGCAGCGGAATAGGAAGCATGTTAACCGTTTGGTTCATTGAGAGGAAAATGATCTGGATTATAGGCCTCACCCCTTTGATTGTTATTGCAAACTATATTATTTTTGACATAATCGATGAGACTGCGTTATCAGTCTTTTCTGTGGTCCCTATTGGCATACTGCTCGGGTTGTTTTTTCCGGTTGGCCTCAGATTTCTTGTGAGTAAAGAAACAGATGGAGGAGTGCCCTTGGCGTATGCAGCAAACGGAACGGCGTCCATTATCGCGCCATCACTGGCTTCCCTTGTGGCAGTTTCCTGTGGCTGCAGCATTCTTCTGATCCTGGCTGCAATTTTCTATGCCCTGGCGATTGTCATACTGCTATTTGCCACACGCAGGATATCCTGGATGTCCAAACATACCTGGACATTTTTATTCTGATTTTGTTGTTATTGATTACTGATCATTATGCACCGAGAACACCTTCAACTATTTCTTCTGTGCCTGCCCGGTCATAGGGACAAAGGTAACTCCGCCCAACTCTTTGATTGAGTATCTGTTCTTTTCTTTGGTTACAAGCGTCAGGTTTTGATAAAAAACCGTGCTTCCGAGGGGTATTATGAGGCGTCCTCCTGCTTTCAGCTGGGCCAGGAGTGGCGGGGGAATGTGATTGGCTGAAGCTGTTACCATAATTACATCAAATGGGGCATAAGATTCCCACCCATAGTAGCCGTCCCCATGTTTTGTCCGGATGTTCCTATAGCCAAGCCTTTGGAATCGTGTCTTGGCTGTTTCATAAAGGCTTTTTTTAATCTCAATAGTATAGACCTCCTTTACAATCGCTGATAGGATTGCAGCCTGATATCCGGAACCTGTTCCAATTTCAAGAACCCGTTCATTTCCATTTAGACCTACCACCTCTGTCATCAGAGCAACAACATACGGTTGTGATATGGTCTGCCCATCACCTATTGGCAGAGGGTGATCAGCATAGGCTTTATTCTGTCGACTTTCATCAACGAAAAGGTGTCTTGGCACTGTAAGCATCGCATTAATGACAAGAGCGTCCTTAACGCCCCTCCCTTTAATGTCTTTTTCCACCATCTCTTGGCGTCTTTTATCAAAAATATCATCAGGAAAAGCAACACCCTGACAAACAATCATTGAGGCAAGGAAGAGCAACGCGGTCAGTGACCATTTTTTAATATGAGCCGTGTATGCAGTCTCTCTCATTTATAAATAGTGTACGGCAATGGTATACTGAAGTAAAGGCCTCTGGTGTATACGCCTATCATCTGGAATTTTGAGTCATGTTTCATCCCTTAACAACAACAATTTTATTGCGATAATACTATGTGGTTTCAGTGTTAAAATACAAGGAGTATAACCTGGGAGGTAAGATGTATGCTGATCAACCAGCTTGATGAAACAGCTATGAGGGATGTTCGTGTTGCCTGCGCCACCCTCTTTTCAGAAGAGCTTGCTTATGATGATTCTTTTATTGAAAACCTGAGTATAGAGACAGTTGAAAAGGCATACTGGCAGAAAGCAAAACGATGCTATCATCACCTAAGCCCTCTTAGCTCCCGTAGTGAAGCCCAGGAAGCATTAAACGACGTCCGGAACTCCCTTGAGACCCTCACATCCTTTCTTCGAACAGACAGCCAGATGGTTGATGAAGCCCCCAGAATAGGTAAAATTATTGCAATAGGCGGGGCAAAGGGAGGCATAGGGAAAAGTATCATTGTTGCCAACCTGAGCGTTCTGTTGGCCTCCAAAGGGTTCAGAGTGACTGCTGTTGATCTTGACCTTGGTGGAGCAAACCTGCATCTGTGTCTAGGCAACAAGGTGTTACTGCAAAACAATATTAATGACTTTCTTAGAAAGAGAGTGGACTCGCTTCAGGATATCGCCATCAAGAGCGAGTACGGTCCATACCTCATTGGCGGTGATAGTGCACAGCTTGGCGCCGCAAATATCGACTTCGGGCGGAAGTTAAAACTGTTGAGGGCAGTGGAAAATTTAAACTCGGACTTCATCATCCTCGACCTGGGCGGTGACACTTCATATAACATCATTGATTTCTTCTTGAAAGCAGATTACGGTATTGTTGTTACTACCAGAGACTCTGCATCATACATCGGTGCATATCATTTCCTCAAAGCTGCTATGTATAGAAGATTCAACAGGCTCTTTGGCCCTGAATCAAGATTCAGGATGTATAAAAATCATCAGCTGGAACAGCTCATTCGCGAAATGATGAACCCAGCCGATGGTGGATGGCCGAAATCAATTAACGATTTGTTGGAAAAGGTACGGCAGGAACAACCTGACCACTTCCCTTTTATGTGTGAAGTGGTAGAAAATTTCAATTCTTATCTGGTTGTGAACAAGGTACCTAACCGTCTTCTCCGGACCTTCGATGTAAATCCCATAATAACGAGAATCCAGCAGGTCACAAGGACATGGCTCGCCAAAGAGGTCACATATCTCGGAAGCATCTCATTCCAGCCTGAGGTTGAGAACAGCATGATCGATCTTGTACCTGTTGTTGCCAAATACCCAAAAGGAAAGATGGCAGAAGAGCTCGGCTCAATTATGTCGAAACTCTTCGAACAGGAAATATAACCATTTTCCATTTTATATTATTTCTTTGAACTTTGCCTATTTCCGAACACATGACATGGAACGTTTTTTGAATCCTATGCTAACCGTTTTTTAAATCTCAAGGTACTTGCTGCCAGAATCACTGTTCCTAAAACAAGAAGGGCAACGATCTGTGGCCAAAGGATGTCGACTCCAACACCTTTTAAGAAGATCCCTCTGACAATGATAAGGAAGTACCTCAAAGGGCTGAGATACGTCATGTATTGGAACACTTCAGGCATTGTCTCTATGGGTGTAGCAAATCCAGAAAGGAGAATGACCGGCTGAAAAAAGAAGAATGTTGCAGTCATTGCCTGCTGCTGTGTTTTGGAGATTGTAGAGATCAGAAGTCCAAACCCTAAAACAGACAGAAGATATGCACCCGTACACACAACGAGGAGGAGTACAGCCCCGTTAATGGGTACTGAGAACCAAAACACTCCGAAGACTGTAACAAGCGCCATGTCGAAGTATCCAATTATGGCGGCAGGAATTGTCTTTCCTAATATCAGCTCCAAAGGTCTGATGGGCGTTACCATGAGTTGTTCCATAGTACCCACCTCCCGCTCCCGTACAACTGACATGGATGTTAGCAAGAGACAGGTTAGCATAACGATCAATGCTATTACACCAGGAACCATGTAATTCCTGCTCTTGAGGTCGGGATTATACCAGACCCTGCTTCGAAGATCTAGGCTCCAAACGTTGGCCTTGATCCTGGCATCCATCATGTCCCTGGAATACTTGCCGATAATCGTGTTTACATAACTCATTGCAATGAGTGCAGTGTTGGAGTCGGTTCCATCTACGATGACCTGTATATCGGTCCCTATACCTGTTTGGATATCCCTTCCAAAACCATGGTTGATCTGTATGGCACAGAGAACATCACCCTTGTCGATAAGTTCCCGTACCTCTTCAGGCGACGCAGGTACACGTTTGACAGTAAAATATCCTGATGATTCAAGCCTTCGTACCAATTCTCTGCTTTCAGAGGAGCGATCAAGATCATAGATGGCTGTAGACACATTGTTCACATCCATGGTCGCCACATAACCAAAGACTATAATCTGGATGAGTGGCGTGGCGAGAAGAAAAAACACCGTCCTCTTTTCCCGAAAATAATAGATAAACTCTTTAATCACAAGATTCTTGATTCGTTCAAACATCCTTAATCTATCCTTTTGCGGAACTTCCTGTTGGCAGCAATAAATACCAATACAGCAAAGAGTGTGAGCAGCAACGCTTCTAACCAGAGAACTCTCAATGTACTTCCTTTCAGAAATATCCCTTTAAGAATAGTAACGAAGTAACGGGCAGGGATAAAATACGTGATAACCTGAAGAGGCTTGGGCATATTTGAGATACTAAATATGAACCCTGAAAGTAAGAAGGCAGGAAGGAATGATGTGAGGAGCGCAGCCTGACTCGCCACAAGCTGGGTTTTTCCGGCAATTGACATCAGCATCCCAAAGCTCAGCCCACCGAACAAGAAGATCGCTGAAAGGCCAAGGAGCAGCGCAATGCTTCCCCGTAAGGGAACGTCAAAAAGAAGGGTGCTCATTAAAATAGTCAGGAGGGTGCCTGCAAAACCTATAAGAAAGTACGGGATCAATTTACCGAGAATAAGCTCCGGTGTCTTAATTGGGGTGGAGATAAGTTGCTCCATGGTGCCTCTATCCCATTCCCGAGCAACTGTCAACGCGATAAGAAGGGCGATAATGACAGCCATGATGATGGCAATGAGCCCCGGAATAATGAAATTTCTGGATTTAAGCTCGTTGTTGTACCATACTCGGCTTCTCGACTCGATCAACGGACTCATTCGGGAGCCCCGCACCCTTTGGCTAAAACCCTCAGCTATCGCTGTTGAATAGCCCTGGGCAATGGTAGCGGTATTGGAGTCACCTCCATCGATGAGCACTTCCACCTGAACAGGGAAACCTTTTTTTATATTCTTTGAAAAATATTCAGGGATAACAATGGCTACCCTTGCCCTGCCGGAGTCGAGGTAAGGGTCGATGGCTTTATAGCTCTCAACATAAGAATTAACGCGGAAATATCCGGATTCGTGAAACTGATTTACAAATTCCCTGCTCAGGCTGCTTTTATCCATGTCAAATACAACAGTGGGGATCTTGTCGATATCGAAGGTTATGGCGTAACCATAAATAAAGAGGAGAATAACCGGCATGATGAATGCCATGGCAAGGCTAAGTGGATCCCGCCAAATCTGTATGAACTCCTTCTTTGTGATTGCTTTTATTCTCAGTAGTTTCATCGTTATATATTTTTGCCTTCACCTATTACACGTCGCTGATTACGCATCACGGTATCTCACGACACCTCGATCAATGTGACAAAAACATCCTCCAGCGAAGGCGGTATCTTTTCTATTCCTTTGACAGCCACTCCTGACTCTGCCAATACACTCGATATACGTTCCCTGAATGTTTCTTCGTCATCAACAACTACGTGGAGTGTACTCCCAAAGATCGCAGCCTCAATCTTATGAAAGGTCAGAGTGTTGAAGGCCTCAACAACTTTGTCGACATTGACTTCCAGGACGTCTCGTGTCATATGTTTCCTTCTTAAATCAGTCGGTGTACCTTCTGCGACGATCTTTCCCCGGTAAATAAGGGCAAGCCGGTCACAGTAATCGGCTTCATCCATGTAATGTGTCGTGACAAATACAGTGGTTCCGGCCTGCGACATCCCGTTGATGAGGTTCCAGAAGTTCCGTCGTGAAATAGGATCAACACCAGAGGTTGGCTCATCAAGAAAAATTATATGGGGATCATGAAGTATAGCACACCCCAGGGCGAGACGCTGTTTGAATCCTGCAGGAAGAGTACGGGTTAAAGCATGTCTCTCTTCCTTCAGCCCAGCCATGTTCAGAACCCATTCTTTTCTCTCAATCTTTTTCTCTTTTGGAACATTGTAAACACCGCCAAAGAAGTTGATGTTCTCTTCAACGGTTAGGTTATCGTAAAGGGAAAACTTTTGAGACATATACCCGATGACCTTTTTGATAAGCTCGGACTCCTTGTTGATATCAAATCCTCCCACAGTGCCTGTTCCCCCTGTAGGCATGAGAAGACCGCAAAGCATCCTGATCGTTGTAGATTTGCCAGCACCATTCGGTCCGAGAAAACCGAATATCTCTCCCCGTCGGACAGACAGGCTAATGTTGTCTACAGCAACAAAATCCCCAAATGTCCGCCTGAGATCATTTACCTGAACCGCTATGCTGTTCCCGTTCATATCATTATCTATCATCAGAAAACCCGTGACGCGTAACGCATAATCAGTAATCAGCCTCCTTAACACCTAACAGGCCAGAATTTCGCGTCACGGTCTTTTCCCCTCTTCCCTATCCACCAATGCTATGAACGCATCTTCCAGTGAAGGGACTATCTCTCGGTATCCTTCAATCTCCACACCCTGTCCACGGATGACGGTAAGCACCTGATCGACAATCCCTTTTTCCTTAATGCCTACATGGAGCCGGTCACCGTACATGGAAACATTGATGACACCATCAATGGTACTTATAACATCACTTATTACTTTCGCTTTTGCCGAAGAAATCTCCACCATGGGTATTTGAAGACTCTCTCTTATCGAAGAAGGCTCATCAACTGTCAAAATAGTTCCTTTGTGGATTAACCCTATCCGTGTACAACGTTCTGCCTCATCAAGGTAGGCAGTAGAGACGAATACTGTTATTTCCTCTTTCAAGAGGTCATAAAGGATTTTCCAGAAGTCCCTCCTGGACACTGGGTCAACACCATTTGTCGGTTCATCAAGAAATAACACCCTGGGCGTATGTATAAGAGCGCATGCAAGGCCAAGCTTTTGCTTCATTCCTCCGGACAGGTTTCCTGCAAGTCTTTCCTTGAAAGGGGTAAGATTGCTGAATCCAAGGAGCCTTTCTACTCGCGGAGGTCTCTCCCTTGCGGGGACACCATAAAGATCCGCATAAAACATGATGTTTTCCATGACAGTAAGATCTTCATAAAGGCCGAACCGCTGGGACATATAACCTATTTCTTCCTTTATTAACTCTCCTTCGGTAAGAATTGAGTATCCTGCAACCCATGCATTCCCTGATGTGGGCTCCATTATAGCTGCCAGGAGCCGCATAATGGTAGTCTTTCCTGCCCCATCCGGCCCCACAAGACCGAACAACTCTCCTTTTTTTACCTTCAAATTAAGGTTGTTAACGGCAACATTGCCGCCAAAAGCCTTGGTAAGGTTCTCAGTTCGTATGGCTATCTCGCTATTCATTCCACTTTACTGTCGTGATCCGTAACGCGTAACGCGTGATCGGTAAATTAAATAAACCTTCAACTCTTCAAGTATTTTATAAGACCAACAAGCATCTTTCTTATCCGTT
>MVQO01000179.1 GCA_002067585.1 Syntrophorhabdus sp. PtaB.Bin027 | reverse complement strand
GGGAAGGTCGGGAGTAGAGGTGCCTGTAGCTAAAGAAGGGTGTGATGCATGGGAATTGGATTATGTAATTACAAAGCATGAGAATTTTGTAGCGAAACTTGATAAACCAGATTCAGGAGAAAAAAGAACTTACTTCAAAGGATCATTGTACCATCTAGCCTACCTATTTGAAATGAAGGGAGATCTAAGAAAAGCTCTTGATACATTCAGAATCCTGAAAGAACATGATAAAAAACATAATATTAGTTTTTTTTTAAATGAATATGAAAGAAAAATGAGTGAATTGCAAGAAAAGTTAAATAATTAAAATAAGATTTCGGAGAATGCCATGAAAAACAGTGTTTTGTTTGTCGGGCTGTTTTTGGTCTTTATTCTGATTATCGTAGGAACCCTAAGTGCTTTCGACAATTCCTCGCAAAATCCAGGTTTAACTAAAACGATATATAATCGTGATAATGCAGCAGCCTTTCTTGGTGGCCACGACTCTATTACCGCTGAAGCAGCTCTTCTGAAAAAGGAAGTTCATAAGACCAACAAAGAGTTTGAAGACTGGATCAACATAAGCGCCCTCCCGCCCCTCCGTATTGGTGCTCACGACGAAGATACCAACCAGCTGTTAAATTTTATTCTGCGAGATCCCCCCTTAGGGCCAAACGGCTGGGGAGATTTTTATAGTCACTTTTATGATAGCAGAATCGGGGATGATGCCGAGAATGCAATTGGTCGTCAGGCCACAAAAGCTGTCAAGGACTATCTTGAAAAAATAAAGGAACTTACCAACTGTACCTCCAAAGGCTTTGAGACCCTTTCGCCGGGTGATAAAACAAGAGTATACGACTATTTGGGAAGAATCACTCACTTATACCAGGATATGTTCTGTCCGTCGCATGTCAAGGTAGAGGCACATCCTTTTCATCACCCCTTTGAACAGTATATTAACGATAAGTGGGGCGAGATTATCCGATCTTCCTCATTCCAAGATCGAGTAACTACCAGTGCATACCTCAAGGGTAACTACGATATTGGGTCGAGCATAAATCCAATCCAAGCCATGAAAGCCACGGCGGAAAAAAGTAGGGCCTTCTGGGGTGAAGAGGCGCTCTGTGACCTCTGGGATGAGCAGAAATCGTCATGCTTGCTTATTAATAGTGAAAAGCTACAACAGAATGTGAATTTTTTAGTCCCAGAGGCGGTGCTTAGCACTGCAGGGTACATTGATTCAATCTATAGAGCTGCCAAAGCGACTCCCGATTATAGGAACATATGTTTACCAAAACCGCTTCAAGGGCCGGGGGGCGATCATCCCGATGACAGGTTTGATGTGAGCGATGCATTCTATTGGAAAGACCGGTTTAATTTGTCTGAGATGAAGTTAAATGATCTTTTTATGAGAACTGGGCTAAAAAAAGGGAAGACAGGCGTGTGGTATGGGAAAAGACTCAAAGAGTTGTATGGAAAGGGCAGGGGAGCACCATCAGATATGCCCATATCAGAAAAGACAAAAATTTACAACGAATTCAAGACAGTGCATCAAAAATTGAATGAAAAATCATCAAGTAAAGACTGGCTTACCTCTCCTGACATAGCATTATTTGCGTACGGTTTTTATAATGAAGCCATCTCGTTAATGATCAAGATTAATGAGCCTGCACGCTTCCTTGATCTTGATTTTGATCCTGCCATCGTTCAGGATCATCCGGTATTGCTTATTCCTACGGCAGGTCTTGCTGGTTATGAGCAATCAGCTACCCTGAAGGCAAAACTTGAAGAATATGTGCGTTTAGGGGGCACGCTTGTCGTTTTTGCCCAGCAACTTGGACATCATTGGAATATCCTTCCAACTCCAGTCGACCTTGCAACGGGCGAAGCCAAGTCTGTTTCCGGCTATGGTTATCAACAAGATCAAAACTGTCAGCAGGGCTCAGTATTCATCGAAAATAATCATGCCATGCTTTCTAGTTTTGCATCTGCTACTATTGATGTTGGTGTTGATGGTTACTTGAGTTCCTACCCTGACAACAGCACAATCTTATTGCGACGATCAGCAAACGGACAACCAGCCATGATCTTATACCCTTACGGAAATGGGCATGTTATTGTTACAGCGCTTTACACTGATTTTGCGTTTTCTCGTGGCCAGGCAAATAAATATGAAATCGATCTTGTTGCGAATATTATTTCATGGGCGAAAAAACCAGCAGAACTCCCTCAAGTTAAACCCGGTGAAACCATATCCTTAAATATCCCGGTTACCAATAACATGGATAGTAATGCATCTTCCGTCAAATTAAGAATATATAATCCTACCAGGTCGTTGCTTCTTAGTGAACAAATTATCGCAGGAAGTGTTCCAGCATCTGAATCAACTATTTTTGTTACTCAGTTTACAATACCTGGAAATGGAGAACCGGGCATATACCGGGCTGATTATGTACTACTGGATACCCAGGGTGACATTATCCAACCCCAAACAGAGAATGACTTTAGTCGCTTTGTTGTAAACAAGCCCTCAACAACGGGATCTCCGGATAAACCAATCTGGTTTTCTGTTACTACAACATCTCAAAGTGTTCCCTTTGGTGCAACCTTTGACTATACCTTCCACGTCTATAATAATTCAGACGAAATAAGGCACCTCACCATAAAAAGCATTTTTGGACATACAAAAAGACCCCATGAATGGCATGTTACTGTTCGGCCCAAAGCGGTGACGACTATTACAGGGTCAGACATTTTTGAAGACAGGGCATATATGTATGATACTATGCGCGCTTTCTTATATGATGAGTTGAATCAGATGATAGGGCGATATGAACTTAGCTTCAAAGGTTTTTATCCCCATGCTTATATTAAATTGTCTTCAAATAAACAAGTATATTCAAATAATGAGGATGTTGCCCTTAAAGTTGTTACCACGACTGGCCAGAC
Source organism: Syntrophorhabdus sp. PtaB.Bin027 (assembly GCA_002067585.1). GTDB lineage: Bacteria > Desulfobacterota > Syntrophorhabdia > Syntrophorhabdales > Syntrophorhabdaceae > Syntrophorhabdus. Next base: position 75,669 of record MVQO01000179.1, on the reverse strand, counting down.
TGGCGCATATTCTATCAAAACGACCATATTAGGCCCTGATAATACACTGCAATTTGAAGATAATAGGACGTTAAATCTCTCATCAGGGTCAAACACTATAATTGATATACACCATCATTTAGCAGCAAACAGTAATCCAGGGTCGTATATTGCACGCTCAGAAATCTGGAAGGAATCAAGATTTTTGAGCTCAGCAAGTACCTCATTTGAGTTACCTCGAAGTCAGATTGTAATCACATTTAACGAACCGCAATCTTTCAAAGTTGGCGCAAACTTGTTATCTTTCGGTTTAAGAAATAACGGCAAAATTGATATACGATCCGGAACATTTACTATTGCCCTTACTGATCCGCACAGTACGGTTATATATGAGGGATCACATTCATTTTCTCTAACATCTGGAAAATCATCAACCCTTACTATTCCAATTTCTATTCCAAACCTTTATTTCGGTGACTATATTATTACCTATTTACAATCTGATGAAACAAAAAATGGAAGCGTTGTAAGTCTTCACATTCCCAATTCCGCTACAATTGGATTACTGCTGGATAAACCATCATACCGTATAAGAGAATCTGCAAATATTTCAGCAACAATCATAAATACTGGTAAATTTGATCTCGACAACCTCCAAGCAACTTTGTCTGTTTATTCCCTTGCTTTTCAAAATACAAAAATAGCAAATGTCGCAAAAGGCCAGAACGTTGCCCTAAATTTTTCAATTCCGATTCCTGAGAATGCCTGGGCTGGATCACATTTTGCAGAGTTATACCTTGCAGCCCCATCAGGCGATAGCATGCAGCAAACTACCGTTGTTTCAATCCCTGATTCATCCCTTAAAGTGCATTTCAATGGCCCAAACACCTTGAACCCGGGAGATAATATAGCCCTTTCTATCGAAAATATTGGCGGGGTAGATGCTGAATACATAGCGGAGAGATTATCCTTGACAGACAATAATGGTACCGCAATTCATAATGGAACAGCAAATGGAATAGTTCGTGTGGGAGAGGTGAAAAGCTTTTATGAATTCCAGATACCGAATCAGGTTGTTCGTGGCGACGTTATGTTAAACGTTGCGGTTAAGGATAATAACACAGGGCTAATAACTAATTTTTTAAAGTCTTTTTTATTGAGTGGCCTTGAGGCAAGAATTGAAACAAAAACTGATAAGAACCTGTATGCAATTGGCGAATCGACCGTGAATACCACAGATATTATAAATTTAGGTTCACATATCGAAAACGCAAACCTCGATCTTTTGGTATACAAACTAAAGGCAGGTGTTGAAGGGCAGTTTAGCCATGTTCTTCCAAAAGGATGGTTGCCGCTTATCCAACCAACAGATATAGCTTCAGACTCTGAAGGTTACTTATATGTAGTTGACGTTGAAGACAGACGTCTCATAAAGATCCAAAAAAACGGGAGTTTTGTTAAAGAGTTTAACTACATGAACAGATGCCTGGGTGGAGGAAGGGAGGTGTGCCAACCATATAGCGTTGCTGCAAGCCCTGACGGATTCATTTATGTTGTTGATAAGGGTAGTTCATGGTACCTCAATATTCATAATTGTATACATAAATTTGACCGTGAGGGAAATTTCCTTGATTCCTGGCCTTATTGTAATTCTGGTCCAGGTTTTAGCTTGGATCAACCTTCAGGCATTGCTGTTGGTCGAGATGGGTCTGTTTATGTAACGGATACATATAACCATCGCGTTGTTAAGTTTAGCAGTGAGGGAACTTTTATTTCAGCTTGGGGCAGTAGGGGAAAGGAACCCGGCAAGTTCGTATACCCAGAAGGTATTGCCACAGACAGCAGCGGAAATGTTTATGTCACTGATACTGAAGGTTATGGCTACAATTCTTTATGTAGTCATCGTGTCCAGAAATTCGATATGGATGGAAACTTCATTACCCAGTGGGGAGGATATGGCACAAAAGATGGATTATTCATGAATCCCCTAGGTATTGCTGTCGATGCGAATGGTTATGTTTATGTTAGTGACTCATCTCAGAGCGTAAACAAGAGCTATCGAATTCAAAAATTTGACAGCAACGGTGTATTTGTCAAATCGTGGGGAGGCGAAGGTAGGATTGAAGGCAAATTTGTCAATCCAAAGGGATTAGCCGTAGATGAAGATGGTTACGTTTATGTAGCTGATAGTGGTAATGGTAGAATCCAAAAATTCTCTGCTGATGGAGATTTTATATCATTGTGGGGCGGGAGAGGGTTGACAAATGGATTCCTGGCCGGTCCTGAAAGCATAGGGGTTGATGCTCAAGACAACATATATGTTGCTGATCATTCTAATTATCGTATTCAGAAATACGATAAAAATGGAAATTACATAAAGCAGTGGGGCAGTATCGGAACAGGAGATGGACAGTTCTTTTGTGGTCCTAAGAGCATCGCGGTAAGCAAGGAGGGGTTTATTTATGTCCCAACTTGCGACAGAAAAATCCAAAAGTTTAACAGCGAGGGAGATTTTCAGACAAGCTGGGGGGAAAAAGGTACGGATGATGGTAAATTCTCAGGTTTACTGAGAATTGCGGTAAGCACGGGCGGTTATGTGTATGTATCAGATGATGAAGCAAAGCGCATCCAAAAATTTGACAGCAACGGAACCTTCATTGCAAAGTGGGGAAATCGTGGGAGTGGCCCTGGTCAAATTAATGAGATAAGGGGTATAAGTGTAAGTCCTGATGGAATGGTATATGTTGCTGATGCCCATAGAATTCAAAAGTTTGGCGAAGATGGCATTTTTCTTCTGGAGTGGGGAGCAGAAGGAACGAATGCCGGTCAGTTTAAATCCATCGCTAGAATAACTGTAGACTCCATGGGATTTGTTTATACCGTAGAACTCAACCCTATTCGTATTCAAAAATTCGATGGCGCGGGCAATTTTATAACTCAGTGGGTAGAAGGGGAAGGAGATATAGTGGACGCGTTTCGGTCTGTTTCTGGGATCGCAATTGACAGTGACGGATCTATCCTGATATCTGATTCATATAGACACCGGATTTGCAGGTTAACCCCTCTTGGAACTGATGTAGTTTTTCAAAAAAGCTTCTCATTATCGCAACCTGGCAATACCAATCAACAATACAACAACACCATTGGAGCGATAACAAGATGCGGTACGCATTATTGTGAAGCCACGTTGAAAAACAGTCTCGGGCAAACTATCTCAAAGTCTTTTTATCCGTTCTATGTTGCATCGGGAGACGTGGCAATATTGATGTCAATCGAGAAAAAAAACTATAAACCAGGTGAGCAGATAAGAATATCAGGCGAGGTTGTAAACATGTCTGATACGCCCCTGTCCGGTTACAACCTCAACATCACAAAACTATCATCCCTTGGAGTCAACGAATTGTTTCTGAATGATTTTGATCTTCCTGCACGAGGTCTATTCCCGTTCTCTTTCACATTCAGCGAGTTACGAGAGGGTAAGTATGTCCTTACGGCAACCGTACAAAATGCAAGTCTTAAAGTTGCTGATGCTTCAGAGCATTATGAGGTACATATACCTACGCTTTCCACTGAGATTATTAGTCCAGACATTGCAAGTGATCAACCCTTTTCGTTAGATGTGGTCATGCGGAACACAGGAGATGTTGACGCAAATGTTAACCTATCTTCATCCATCAATGAAGAAACATTTTCGTTAAGCATGGCGCCTGGCTCCACCAGGGTTATAACGTATTCTCAACACATAAGTGAAGATACGCTTTACAGATTTACTATCTCCGGTGATGTTAATGAAACTTTGGAGAAAATGGTTTATCAGGGGTTAGCTACTTCAGTCTACGTATATGCAGCTAATGTCTATCCAGAAGGTAAGGTGGCGATTCCTGTTTCTGTAGAGAACCCCGGTCTGCTTGATGGGAAGATAAGCCTGGATATAGATCTTCAACCGACAGGCTACTCATTCCAAAAAAATTATTTTGTTCCGCGATGGAGTTCTGCTTCTGACAACCTTATTTTTGATCTGGCAGAAGGAGAATACACCCTGACCCTGACCAGCCAGGCACCACCGGCAAGTACAACCGCTTCATTTTCTGTGAGAAGAGAGAACAACGTGACCATGGCGCCTCTTGTCATCGGTACACTGACAAATGGGTTTGTTGCCGTGTCCAGTGAATTTGTAAACCATGGCTATCGCGATGTCAATGGTACGATCCAGTTGTCTCTCCTGAATGCTCAGGGTGGTGTTGAATGGGAGTCATCAAACGAGGTAAATCTTCCGGCAAGTCTTTCACCAACGCCTGTTCCTGCAAACCTATCTTTTCCCTCTTCAATAATACAAGTAGGGAATTATACAGTTAAGGTAGTCCTTCTGAATGAAACTCAACAGGAACTTGCTTCTCAGACAGCACCTATTGTTATCTCAGGTGCCAGCCTCCACCTTGTTCAGGTTCCGTCAATCCAGACGGTGCCGGCAGGCGAGGAGGCGATGTTCACCTTTGTGGTGGCGAATACAGGAGGAAAGGAAGCTCAGGCAGAATTGACGCTCAGATCCCATGATTTCATAAACCTCACGCAAAGAGTTACAGTAAGCCCAGGTGAACAAAAGAATATTCAATTTGCTTTCCCGATCCCTGCTGACCTTGAAGAAAAGGACTACTACGCGGAATATGAACTCAAGGACAGGGACAGTACATCAGTAAAGGGGCAGGTAAAGTATCATGTAACTGGCATCAATATTTCTGTTGCAGCTTCTCTGGACAAGGAACATTATCGGGAGGGTGAAACTGCACACCTCGCATTGATCGTAAGCGAGCAATCAGGCGGAGGGACACGCAATCTTTTTGCCAGGGTCAACTACGGTGATTTTGAGAGCAAACAGAATTTTACCCTAACAGGAAACCAGAACCTCTCTTTTACTGTCCCTCTTACGGCAATTACAGGGGAGAAACTGTTTTTTGGCATCTATGACGAAGGAGGAAGATCGATTCATCTCAATTCCCTCTACATTTATAAAGCTGGTGATGCCCTGACTATTACAACGAACAAACAGGTTTACAACCTGGGAGAAACTGTGAATATGACAATCTCAGGTACCGGTATCGGTACCATGACTATCTCTGGTCCGGGTGGCTACAGCGAGACCTTTCCCTTCAGCGGATCTGCCGCGAGAAACTTTGTGTTGCCCACGTTTGCTACGGCGGGGACGTATTACATAGAAGCAAGTCTGGTTACCGCAGAAGGACAGACGGTACACATAACCAGGCCAATCGACATCGCCGGTATTTCAGTGAAAGTAAAGGAGGCGTCGCTTGACAAAGGTAAATACCTGCCAGGCGAACCGCTGCGCCTTTCTATGCGAATAGAAAGCAATAGGAATGTTGCGGCTACATTGAAGGTATGGAGTGTGGATCCGGATAAGACCTCGATTTTTCTCGGAGAGCATCAACTTTCACTAACAAGGGAAGAACAGTTGCTCCTCACAACTGATTATCCTACAACCATTACTACAAGCGGGATACATAAAATCATATATGGCATCTATGCAGATAACTTGCTTCTTTCCTCAGGAAACCTCTCTTTTGATGCAGGGGGTGGGGTAATTCTCGGGATGATGACTGACCGTATTGAATATCCTTTGGGTTCTGAAACGGTTGCCGTGAAATTTAACATCCTTGGGACAACCGATGCAACACTTACTCTCAAATTAAATGGGATTGCCGTACATAGTGAGGCTATCAACCTGAATGGATTCACCTCAGTCAGCCTTCCACTTCCTGACCCCGGCCCAGGAGCACACATGGTGGAAGGTATTCTCTCAACTGACGGGCTCTCAAGCAGAAAAGAGACAAGATTTCTGTATGGAACAAACTTGCCCGACCTTGCTGCTGATGTATGGAGTTCAGGCACATGGATCGGCAAAGACGGGACACTCAAGCTTTTTGCAACAGTGGGAAACAGAGGAAAAACAACAACATCGTCAACATCTATGACCCTTCACGATGGTAGTACCATTCTTGCCGCTTTTTCTGTGGGGGAACTTGTTGCAGGTGCTTCTCAATCTTTTGAGTTTCTCTGGAATGTCATGGGCAAAGCAGGGGAACACACCCTTGTTGCAGCTATTGATCCTACCAACGCGATAACAGATTTTACCAGGGATAACAATCAGGTTTCACGAAGGATTGTAATACCCGACATTGCCCTTGTCACAGAGATAGATAAAGACAATTATCGGATGGGTGAGCAGGTGACGATCAACTCCACAGGTATCAACCTCACTGCAGGAACGAACTATCCTGATCTTGTATGCACAACCGTTGTCAGGGATCTGTCAGGTAATGAAGTGTTCAGGCAGAGCAAGCCCCTTGGGCTATCTCCTTCCCAGATAGGGGTTGCCACATTTACATGGAGCACATCAAGCGTTACAACTGAAGGAAAATACACAATAAAACAGGATATTACTTCTGGTGCGACTGTTCTTGCAGAGCGGACCAGGACAGTTACAATCGCTGCCCGCACCGGATTTGGCCTAAGAGTTGATCCAGCATCAATCAGATTAAAACAGGGAGAAACCGGACTTTTTACAGTCTCTGTTGATGCTCCATCGGGCTGGAACAATAATGTGAGCTTTGATGTTGAAGGTGCACCTGCAGGCGCAATAATAAGTTTTACTCCGGATGCAGTCACCGGACCAGGAACAGCAACCTTATCAATCGTGACGAGCGCGGCAACACCACACGGAACCTATTCCATTGTTGTGCGCGGCCGGAATGGCGAAGGGTCAGGTGAGGTCGTTCAGGCAATCCCTGTTACTATCGATATCAGCGGCTTCAGTCTTGAGGCTGTGCCCGAAAGCCTGTCTATCTCTCAGCAGGAGACTGCAGAATTCCTGGTCAGTGCTGTATCACTGAACAACTATACGGGAAATGTTGCTCTATCCGACGCAACCGGTGAAATAGAAGGAATGATCATAACAGTGGATAGCCCTACCCTTACAGTGCCGGAAGGACAGGCCATTGTCCGTGTTCAGAGTTCAAAAAGCCTGCACCCCGGAGCATATACAATCAAGATTATTGGAAGTGATGGAATAATCACCCGGGATATAAAGCTCTCTGTACATGTGACACAGAGTACCGATACCATTCCTGGATTTGTGCTCACGCCAGGCCCTGGTCCTACCAATCGGGCACTTGTTACCCTTCTGAACAGTAATTTTGAAGAGAAGATGGAATTTACGGCCTTCAAAACCAGGTTTGGGGCAAATGCAGTGATGGGAGATATCGATGGGGATGGAGTGGACGAGATTGTTGTTGCGCCTGGGCCAGATCCGCTTGCAGATGGTGGCGTAAGGGTGTTCAGACAGAATGGCACCCTGCTTTTCGAACAATCTGTCCTGGCGACAAAATTTGGAGCCTATCTGGCAGCAGGAGATATTGATAGTGACCAGCGAGAAGAGATCGCAGTGGGTGCCGGCCCCGGACTCAGCAATACAGCACGGGTCAAAGTGCTCTCCTATAACGGACACAAGTTTGAGAATACAGGTATCGATTTTATTGCATTCCCGAAAACCTATAAGCTCGGGGTAAAGGTAGCTCTTGGCGATGTGGACGGTGATGGAATTTTAGAGATAATTGCAGGGGCCGGCCCAAGCCCGTTGAGCCCTGCACGGGTCAAGGTGTTTAAAGTAGACACATCCGGTGGTGTGGGAAACTGGAGCGTATCTTCCACACTCTCCGATTTTATTGTCGAATTTGGCGATTGGTATCCCTATATCTTTGGTGTGAATGTTGCCGCAGGTGATGTTGATGGTGACGGAATGGCAGAGATAATTGCTGGTGCAGGTCCAAATCCTCTTCAGAAAGCTATTGTGGCAGTGTACAGGGGTGACGGGACTTTTACCGGTACGCGCTTTGAGGCTTATCCATCAAATGAGTACCGTTTTGGTGTAAACGTGGCAGCCCGTGATTTGGATGGTGATGGTCTGGCCGAGATTATCACAGGCCCCGGTCCTTCACCATTCAGTGATTCCTGGATTCGGATTTTCAGAGGTGATGGAACCCTTCTGTCAGATGGTTTTCTCGCTTACCCGGAATCTATGAAATTCGGCTCCAAAGTATCTATTGGAACTGTAGGAGAGTAAAAAGAATTCTCAGTCGCGTAGGAAACCGATTCGAAATCTTGCTATGAGCTTTCAGCTCACAGCTATGAACTCTCTCAAATTCCTTGACTTCTCCGTCTATTTCCTTTAATGTATTGGTGCGGGGTGGAGCAGTACGGTAGCTCGTCGGGCTCATAACCCGAAGGTCTCTGGTTCAAATCCAGACCCCGCAACCAATGCTGACAAGGGTTTTGGGAGATTCCCAAAACCTTTTTTTGTTGCTTTTTTCTACCCTTTTTTACAACGCAATACTTTGCATAAAACCTGACTTCCTGGTGCTGGATGATTTTCATGTTTTCACTCTCTTTTTAAACATACTCTTCCCTATGTTCCGATTAAGGGAAGACAGTATTCAATCTGAGGGCTAATTTTTATGAGGAGCTTTTCATAGATACCCAGCTCCATACACGTATTCCTGAACCGGTAGACTATAGAGTGATCAGGAAGCGTGCATGCTATCTTTCGAAATTTCTTTCTAAGGACCATCTCAATGGGCATTCAGTCAATCAACATCATCATGGAAGTTCTTCTGTCATTGTTTAGGGATCTCAACAAAGTAATCAGCAAGGATTGGAGTGCTAAATTCCTGACACACAGATACCTAATATATCAATCAGTTAAAAGTAATTTCAGAGGAAATTACCGCGAAGAAGTCTTATTTTCACAATATCACGTGATGGTCTTTTTGATTTTTTGTTTGCAATGGAATCTTTTACAAATTGAGGGTTGAAAAAATGATTTGTTGTCGTTAACTCCCTAATACGTCAAAGAGTATGCAACAAGGAGCAGAAAATCTAGTAACATACCGAATGAAAAACACGGCTGGAGTTTTGTCTCCAGCCGTGTTTTCTCGCTTTATCTGTTATTCAATTTCTGAAAACTATAGAAGCCTCTAGTACAAGTCTTCTTAGGGGATTGTGAAGGTAATGTTTTCAGGGCTTAGTCCCACCTTGTTGCTGACTGTCAACGGATAGGTTCCATTCGAAAAACTTTTTGTCGTCTTGGGGACAGTAAAAGTGATGCTGTTCATCGTCCAATTTGTGACTTTGCAATTCTTTTTCTTGAGCTTTCCTGAATCATTATATTCTAGATACACTTGCCCCTTTTTTGTGCTGAAGAAATTTCCTGTTATGGTTACCGGAGTTCCAGGTGTACCTTCCACCGATGAAAGACTGCTTATCTCAGGTTTTCTGAAGGTAAAGGTCCCAGCATCATATAAAATTTTGTCCTTGTCACGTTTGAACTCGATCCTTATATTATATGTTCCCGGTAGAAATGCTTTATTTACAGTAGCTCTTATACTATCGTTTGTCCAATCACCCTTCGCAATCTTCGTATTTATTTTTTTGTTGCCATCATAAATGATGACCTTGCCTTTTTTGTTGGTAAACCCGTCTGTAGGGTTTGTGAAAGTAATTACTGTTCCTATGGTACCCTCTGTAATGCTGGGTTCAGCCTGTAACCCTGTACCGGCAAGGGGTACTTGAGCTGTGGCTGGGGTTAGGCCTGTGTTTATGTTAATGGCAGCAGACAGTTCACCGCCAGTGTTCGGAGTAAACGTGACAGAAACAGTGCATGAGGTCCCACTTGTGAGTGTTTGGTTAGTGAGTGCACAAGAACCCGGCTCCACTCTAAATACACCCGGGGAAGAACTGCTTATAGTGTTGATAACAAAGCTCGAACCCCCAATGTTTCTAATCGTGACGATACGGGCATCAGATGATGAGCCAACCAGAACGTTTCCGAAGTAAAGGGCTCTTGGATTGGCATCCATATTGGATGGGAAGCTTGATCCCTCAAGTCGGAATGCAAAATCCTGTTTCGTTAGCCTGGGAAATCGTTGCTTTGTCCATGGAACAATAGGATCGCGCGCGGAAGTCCATGTGGTGGGAAAACCATTCACACCAGTTGGCTGTATTACCTGAGCATCGAAACCATATTCAGTGTCGGAGGGCTGCCTTCCCCATTCACCATACAAATAATGCGTCAGTTCTGGAGAAAAAACAAACCAATATAGACCCGGTTCAAGGCGGGGCGGCGAAACAAGATTCAATGCAACATTTGAAGGATCACCACCACTCCCAGTTGATATGGCTATCTGGGAATCAGAAGGGTCAAGCTTGATACTCCAGACAGGCGTTGTACCGTCTCCAGGGTAACCATCTGGTTTTCCACCATCATCGGCATAAATATACCAGCTAAGGGATTTGGCATTCCCGAGGGCGGACTTGTTGTATTTATCTTTGAAAAAATCTCCAGGAACAAAGATAGTGGAAATGTGCCAAGCGTGCTCGTTTTCAAAATCATCCGATATCCACAAGTCGGATTCAGGGTCATTGTCATAATCCTGGTTGTGGTAACCAGTCTTGTTGGTCGAGCTTACAGGCTGGTCCCAGAGTACAGTTGCTGTAATATGAAATGGTAGTGCCAGACAGAACAGAGAAACCAGAAACATCAAATAAAATCTCTTTAACATTATAATTCCCTCCTTACAAAGATTTTAAAATAATTATGCAATATGTGGACCACTAAAGCCATTCATCCAATTGTTTAAAGACTGTTTTCAAATTCCTTTTTGAGACACTTTCTGTGCTGTTTTGTTTCAAAAAATAATGATACATCCAAGGGGTGCCTTGTCAAAAAATACGCCTACATTTAAGATATAGTTTATATATATAGCTTGCCTGTATGTCAAGGAGTGCCTTTCATTAAGGCGGTTTACCGTTGACAACCAGAACATGATTATTGTTTAATTTTTTTAATGACTATGAATGTCTGTCGTAAAGCAAAATATACTATGTGGAGAAGGGGTAGATAAACAGGGCTTATTAGTGGATCAAGGTATTCTTCAGATCAAATTAATCAAAGACACTTTTCACGTTCATTTCCTCCTTTATAAGCTTATTTATAACTAATGGTATTTGTTACCCAGGACGAAATTAAGAGTATACAAGGAATTTATATCAAAATGGTAAAACTGATTTAACTTACTTCGTTATCCTACCGAAACTAATCTTATATGTTGTTTGTCGGTTTTAAGGTGAATCAGCCAAAGAGTAAGGTCATATTATGCAACATTTTTTGTCGTTATACTACGCGGATTGATGGTAAATAACGATAAATAATATTGTACGAATAAAGCTTGATACAATAAACATGGAGGTGAAAAAGGTCTCGCAAAGGAATTCAGGCCTCTTGGACTTGCTGAGTACAGTAAAATATATGGCATATAGAATGCATAATTGATAGTTTAAATCTGACCTGATGTGTGGTACTAAAAATCGTGGTTTTCATTAGGGATGCATTTTGCATCCAGGGGCGGTAGCATGCTCTTAATTTACTCGTCTGTTGATTGCTTTGTGATTGAACAGGTGAATGAAATTAGCGGAGGGAGTTTAACAAGTTGCGGAGAGGCTTTGCGCATGTTATAATTGGAAAAGGTTTGTACACTTAAAGGGGGTTAAAATGAAATCCAAATATTTTATATTATTTACAATAGTATTTGCAGTAACCGGAATTTTTATCGGTACTAAATGCCTTGCCCAGTCACCTTCCGGTTGTGTTATAACCGAAAAACGTGGAGTATCGGAAATCGTGGTGAGTTGTCCCGATGGAAGCAGGGTAATAAATGCAGGCGGACGTACTGAACTCTACAGGGTTGGAGACAGGGTTGATGTTTATGGTTTGCCTAGCAATCAGCCATCGACTCTTCCAGGACAGACGACTACTCCTGGACGTTAATGAAAATTCATTGATGAAAAATATAATGGTTTTTAACTAATTTTTTCAAGGAGGCTACATCATGAAATATATTCAATTTTTTGCTCTTGTAGTTTTACTCATATGTGTAGTGGCGTGCGCACCAAACACTGTGAAAAATCCTACACCTCTGGCTAAATTTGAAGAGTCAGCCCGATTGGCCCCGCAGACTGAATACTTGATTGGAGTGGGAGACACCCTCGATATCAAATTCCTCTACAATCCTGAATTGAACGAACTGGCAGTCCCAGTTCGTCCAGATGGGCGCATCTCGCTGCAGCTTGCAAACGATGTGCATGCTGCCAATTTGACACCCAATCAGCTAAGAAAGGTGCTTTCAGAAAAATATGCAGCGGAGATCAATAAACCAGAAGTCGCAGTAATCGTCCGAAGATTTACATCACATAAGCTTTTTGTCGATGGAGAAGTTTTGTTCCCGGGTATGGTTACGATAGAAGGCCCGACATCCCTTGTGAATGCAATCGCACTGGCCCGCGGGTTCAGAGAGTCGGCCAGACTTAGCAATGTCATTGTAATCAGGAAGGATTCTGAAGGTAAAGCCATAAGCACTAACATTGATTACAGGAAAATCATAGACGGCTCTGACCTGAGTCAGAACATTACTCTTATGCCCTACGACATTGTCTATGTTCCAAAATCTGTCATTGCTAATATCGATAAGTTTGTAAGTGAGTACATAAATCTATCCATTCCTGCCCGGTTTCCTGCATTCAGCGGATTCTACAACCCTTATACCTATTCGTTTGGCGGATACACTACCGACAGGGGGGAGAGCGGCAGATAGCGAACAGATGGATTACCATTTGAGCGAGGCATAGATATGGAGAGCGAGAATCAGATTACATATATGAGCGCCCTGAGGGATTTCCTCACCATTTTCTTTAAGTACAAAAAAATGATATTGGTTGTCTTTCTGGTGATAGCTGCAACAGGTGTAGGGATAACATTGACCATACCTAAGATATATGAAGCCCGTGCCAGTATCCTTGTCAAGGTTGGTCAGGAGTTCATGTATCGGCCTGAAACACCGGGTCGGGCTGAGCGTGTCATGACCCAGGAACAGGCTATGAATAATGAGATAAAGATTCTGACGAATGTTGATTTGATCAAGAAGGTTATTGAAGTTGTAGGAATTAAAAACCTTTTTCCTGACTGGGAAGTTCCTGCTACTCCCGACGGTAAGGTTATTGATATCGCCGCTGAAACCTTTGCAAAGAATCTGACTGCTTACCCGGTACTTAAATCAAGCGTGATAGAAGTGGCTTACAAACACGAAAATCCAGTAGTTGCAGCACAGGCGGTGAACGCACTGATCGAACACTTCAAGGACAAACACATCGATGTTTACAGTGATCCCAAGTCCTCTTTTCTAGAAGAGCAGACTGGCAGTTTCAGTGAACGACTCAAGAAGGCAGAAGACAAATTACAGAGCTTTAAACAATCACACCAGGTCTATTCTCTCGATGAGCAACGGAATTCACTGTGGCAACAGCGGGTAAGTTTCGATACCAACCTCAGAGATACGTTGACTCAGATTCGACAGGTAGAAGAGAGGATGGCCATTGTCAGAGGCCATAATTGGCAACCAGAAGGAACGCCGGAATCGAGGACGCGCCTTGCGGCCCTTCAGATAAAGGAGCGGGAACTGCTGGAAAAATACACTGAAAATAGCAGGATGGTCCAATCTGTTCGTAACGAAATGAACGCGGTCAGAGAATCTGACAAAAAATTAATGGAAGAAGCTCGTCGAATAGAGCTTAGTAAGTTACAGGGTGAACTTGCTGTGCTTCAGGCAAAGGCCGATGGGCTTCGCCGTCAGGTGGGACAGATTAGCGGTGAGTTGCAGGTCCTGGATTCGCGTGAAAAAGAGTTTACAAACCTGAGAAGAGAAATGGGGGCACAGGAAACACAGTACAAGACCTACCTTAACAAATTGGAAGAAGCTCGTATATTGGATGATCTGAACAAGAAGAAAATGACAAATGTGAGCGTACTTCAGACGGCTTCGGTGCCTATATCACCGGTGAAGAGCAAAAAACAGCAGTACATGCTTGCCTCCATTATTCTTGCTCTTGGAGCAGCCCTCGGGCTGGCATTCGTACGCGAGAAAATCCCTCAACACATGACAACGCCCCTGGCTGCCGAGAAACATCTTGGCTTACCCGTCATTGCAGCGATAGCGCTGAAGAAGTAGGTTTAGAGCTCATAGCTGTAAGCTCTAAGTTAAAGGCAAGCTGATGACTTTTGCCTTCGAAAACGTGGTGAATCATCATGCACTTCTGTGGCTTTGAATATAGCGGGAAGGTTAAGGACGTTATTCCAATAAGGAGTTCAAACAGTTTCTTTATATCGAGCATGGGCCTTTGTATGAATCAATCACCATGTTAAAGATTTTCAGGGAAAAGAATTGGATAAACAACGCAATATTTTATTTTTCTACGAGCTATGAGCTGATATTATGTACCTAAACTACTATAACCTCAAGAAAGAACCCTTCCATATTACTCCTGACCCGGAGTTCCTTTACCTGAGCCCGAGCCATAAAGAAGCTCTGGGGAGCATAATATACGGCATAGAACAGAAAAAAGGTTTTGTTGTCATTATAGGCGCTGTTGGAGTTGGCAAGACCACGATTCTGAGATCCTATTTGGATACTGCCGACAAAAAACATCTCAAGATCATTTATATTTTCAACGCAAGACTTACCTTTGAAGAACTGGTAAAAACGATCTATCAGGAACTCGGTATAGATTCCAAGACAGACGACATTTTTGATATGGTCAATAATCTCTATAAGATTCTGATAGACGAATATACAAAGGGAAATTCTGTAGTGCTTGTTATCGATGAGGCTCAGAATGTACCGGTCGATACACTGGAGAACTTGAGGATGCTGTCGAACCTCGAGACCCCGAAAGACAAGTTGATACAGATCGTGCTGGTGGGTCAACCTGAGTTTGAAGAAAGATTGAACATGGAGAAGTTGAAACAACTTAAGCAGCGAATAGCCATACGATCAACGATTTTACCATTAACCAAACCTGAGAGCCTCGATTATATTGAACATAGATTACTGAGGGCCGGAACGCACAGCAAGGCTGTGTTTACTCAGGACGCACTCGAAGCAATTTGCAAGAAGGCGAGTGGCATACCCCGTACAATCAATATATTGTGTGACAATGCCTTGATCACCGGGTTTGGATACCAGCAAAAACCTGTTTCCTCAAAAGTTGTCAGGGAGGTTATCCGTGATATTGAGGGAAAAAGAAAACAGTCCCTTCCAATACGTCACCTTGCGTGGGGTTTTGCAGCGGTCATTCTGGTTGTGACTGTATTTCTTACTATCTCCTATGGCAATCTGGCACCTTTGAAATCTATCTTTTTATATGGCAATTTGACACATTTGAGAACCTTCTTCACGAGATCGTCGGTTGAAAACGATCTGGAAGCAAAAAAGGTACAGGTACCGCTAAAAACAACTGCAAAGCCCAGAGAAGAAAGGCGTGTCAGACAGATAGAAGAAGAGCGACCAGCTACTGCAAAAGCTGCTGAAGCACAAAAAGAGGCTCCAGTCGTCAAGACCCCGCCTGTTGTGGCACAGGAAGTACAGTCTGCACCCAGGCAGGTTGTTGAGGAGAAACGACCGGTTACGAGAAAGCGAACCGTTAAGGTGGTCCCAAAAACAAGAACTACGCCGCCACAAAGCGAGAAGGGTATAGGTGACATTTCTGATGATCAGTTTACGACGTTGATTCAAGATAGCAAACCCCAGGTTTCTGATCCCAATCTTATTATGAGTGGCAGCAAGATCAAATTCCCAAATCGAGCAGCAGATTAAACACCAGCAGGGTGCCCTTAAGGAGGACCGATGAGCAAAATTTACGAAGCCCTTGAATACGCTCGGAGCAAAAAAGTTTTTCCGGAAAAACCAGTAGAAGTACCGCTTCCCAAAACATACAGAGAACCGGAGATTGATATGGGCATGGAAGCGGAGATGCTTAGTCTGTATCAGAATATTTCTTCACTTCTACCTGACGTGTCGCGTCCTGTTGTTATGTTTATCGGCTCCCAGTCTAACGAAGGGACATCGACCGTTGCACGGCAATTAGCCAAAACAGCATCGTTGAGACTTGGCAAGGCAGTTCTTCTTATTGATCTTGATAGAAGCCGCCCGGAATTTCAGGTCTTCGTTGATGTTGTTCCTGAGTGTGAATTGGAAGATGTAATCAAAACAGACAAACCAGTCGAAAAGTCTTTCTGTCAGGTGGAGGATACAAGTCTTTATGTTATGCCACTTTTTCAGCAATCTTCCCTGAACCCTAAAACCATTGATTCTGCCAAAAACGCTGCATTTTGGGAAAGCCTGAGAGGTCGTTTTGATATGATTATTCTTGATACCCCCCCTGCAACGCTGTTTCCAGATGGACTTGCATTGGTGAGGCAGACAGACGGGGTGGTACTCGTTGTAGAAGCTGAAAGAACACGCTGGCCCATCGCATCGAGCGTCAAGGAAAAGATTATCAAAAATGGTGGAAATGTTCTTGGAATTGTGTTTAATAAACGTCGATTCTACATACCTGATTGGCTTTATAAGCGGTTGTAAAAACTTTTCAGATTCTACATTACAAGCCCCCCTATCTGCTAACCTCCAATTTTCGAAGCACGAATCAACAAAAAATGTTGGTTACACAGCATACACAGAGAGTTAAATTCTGTGTGAGTGTGTGTAACATACTTATTTTATTTAGTTTACCTACTTTTTACGTTATTGGCACGGGGAATGCTCTATACTGTGAGGTATTAGGAGATGGATTGGAAAGGAAACCAAAATGACTGATAATGATAGAGCAGATTTTCTGTGCTGTATTAAGAATATCCACGGGTGTTGATTAATAATGCCAATTCTTGATTTTTTCCAAAAGAATCATAAAATACGCAGGGATGACAGACATCGCGCTACAAGCAGGGTAAAACTTGTAGATTTATACAATGGATTGTATCAGGAGCCTTATTTCTGTGAACTTTTGAGCATGGAAAGGAAAAGGTCTGAACGATCCAGGAGGCCTTTCCTTTTAATGCTTCTTGACCTGCATCGTATTGTAGATGAGTTCGAAAAACATGCTGCAGCAAAGAAGATTGGAGATGTTTTGCAGTCGGTTACCAGGGATACGGACATCAAAGGTTGGTATAAGTACAGTGAAATCATAGGAGTTATATTTACAGAGATTACAGCAGACGGAATGAGCACGAAACCCTTACAGAAAGAGCTTGTCAACAAGTGCATGGGTGTTTTAGAAACTGAACTGGATGCCAGTGAATCAGAACGGATGCAGGTAACTTGGCATGTATTTCCTGGAAAATTTGAGAAAGTATTTTCAGAAGAAAATGAGCACACAAAGATATATCCTGACGTCCGTGCCAGAATTGAAAGAAAGAGACTTGCCCTCTCTATAAAACGAACTTTGGATATTTTCTGTAGCCTTTTTGTGTTAGTTCTTTTTTCACCAATCTTTTTCGGCATTGCAATGCTAATCAAGTTTACCTCAGAGGGACCCATTCTCTTTCGACAGGAAAGAATTGGGTTGTTTGGAAAAAAATTTATGTTCTTCAAATTCAGGTCAATGTATGTAGACAACGACCCTTCCACACATAGAGAGTTTGTTAAGAATTTGATTCACGGACAACAAAGCCAGGCAAAGGAAAAAAAACGAGCATTAAAGTCAAATATTTACAAATTAACCAATGATCCGCGGGTCACTCCTGTCGGACAATTTCTCAGGAAAACAAGCCTTGATGAGTTGCCCCAGTTTTTCAACGTGTTGAAGGGACAGATGTCCCTTGTTGGCCCAAGGCCACCAATTCCATATGAGTATGTGGAGTATGATGTCTGGCACCGAAAGAGATTGGTGGAGATGAAGCCAGGAATAACGGGCCTGTGGCAGGTCAGGGGGAGAAGTTCAACAACTTTTGATGATATGGTGCGCATGGATCTTCAGTACATCAAGGAATGGTCATTATGGAAAGACATAAAGATCCTCCTAAAAACACCCTGGGTTGTCTTGAGGGGTAAGGGAGCATACTGATTAGGAGAAAAAGGCGGCTAATTAAGTGATCGAGTTAATTGAGTTGATTGATAAACTAAAAAATCAATCAACCAATGACAAGTCAACTTAATTTTTCGTTTTTAACGAGGAGGTTAACATGCTACGGATTGGTGTTATAGGGTATGGTTACTGGGGCCCAAATATAGTCAGGAATTTCAACGCTATTGACGGCGCAAAAGTTACTTCATTGTGTGATTTAAATGAAGATGCTCTCGGCAAGGCCAAGAAACTTTACCCTTCTTTAGCGACAAGCACAGACGTTCAGAGTATACTGTCCTCAAAAGACATCGATGCAGTAGCAATCATTACACCGGTGTTCACCCATTTTGAGCTTGCAAAAAAAGCATTGGAAAATGGCAAACACGTCTTCGTGGAAAAACCCTTTACATCAACAATTGCACAGGCAGATGAACTGGTCGAGCTGGCTGAGAAAAAGAACTTGAAAATAATGGTAGATCACACGTTCCTATACACCGGTGCTGTTCAAAAGATAAAACAGCTCGTGGACGAGGGAGAGTTGGGAAAGCTTTATTATTATGATTCCATGCGTGTTAATCTTGGGCTCTTCCAGCACGACGTGAATGTTGTCTGGGACCTCGCACCTCATGACTTTGCAATCATGGATTATGTTGTTCCGGAGAGGCCGCTTGCCATATCAGCTACAGGAGAAATTCATTACAATAGCTTTGAGGATATTGCATATGTGACCGTTTACTGCGAGAACAATGTAATTGCCCACTTCAATGTCAACTGGCTGTCGCCGGTCAAGGTAAGGAATACATTGATTGGTGGAGACAAAAAGATGCTTGTTTGGAACGACCTTGAAGCTGACGAAAAAGTGAAGATTTATGACAAAGGCGTAGATGTAAAAACACGGGAAAACGTCTACGATCTTCTCGTAAGCTACCGTTCAGGAGACGCCTGGGTTCCCAGAATAGCTCAGATAGAGGCGCTTCGGCTGGAGGCAGAAACTTTCGTTGATTGCGTGAAAAACAATAAAACGCCTGTTAACGACGGTTTGGCGGGTTTACGAGTTGTCAGAATGCTTGAGGCTACGAATGCTTCAATCAAAGACAAAGGCCGGCTGGTAGAACTATAAGGAAACCAGTTTATTGGTTAATTGACAAGCCATCAGACCGTGTTATTGGTTGATAGAGAAAAGTGGTTTATTGCTTAATCAATCAACAGATCAACCCAATAAACTCAATCATCCCAACTACTTAATCAGCTGGTTCTCGTAGAATCAACCAATCAATTAATCTACCCAGGAGTTTTTCATGAATGAATTCTGTTGTATAACTGACGACGTTAAACTTGGTAAAAATGTCAAATTATCGAAATTCATCAACCTTTACGGTTGCACCATCGGTGACAATACCAAGATTGGGGCCTTTGTAGAAATACAGAAGAACGCTCACATAGGAAGTAATTGCAAGATCTCCAGCCATACATTCATATGTGAGGGTGTCACCATTGAAGACGACGTCTTCATAGGGCACGGCGTTATGTTTATCAACGACACCTATCCGAGAGCTACCGTAAACGGCGCTTTACAGACCGAGGCAGATTGGTCCGTAGAGCCAACTCTGGTGAAGAAGGGCGCATCCATAGGTTCCAACTGTACAATCCTCAGCCATGTGACGATTGGTGAAAACGCTATAATCGGTGCAGGCAGCGTAGTCACAAAAGACGTACCGGCAGGCACAATCGTTGCCGGCAATCCAGCGAACATCATCAGACGAATCAAAGATGACGCGAAATCCCAAATTTCAATGAGCAAATAACAATTTTGAGCAAAAGCAACAAGCCATATGATTTAGAAGATCGCACATTGCTATTTGCCAAAGATGTTATTGAATTTGTAGGAAAAGTTCCCAGGAATTTGGCCAATAATGAAATAGCCAAACAGTTGATTAGATCGGCAGGATCAGTAGGGGCAAACTACATAGAAGCCAACGAAGCTCTGAGCAAGAAAGATTTCTTGATGAGAGTGAAAATAAGTCGCAAGGAAGCTAAAGAATCCTGTTACTGGATAAAGCTGCTGACAGTACCTGCTTCTCTCGCCTCCAATCAAGAGGCCATGTTACAAGAAGGTATGGAACTAGTGAAAATCCTTTCATCCATTATTGAGAAATCAAACCCCAAACCCGGCAGCACGAAATAATGTTGTTTCTTTCTCATATAGACCATTGTAATTTGAAATTTGCTTCTAACCTTATTTGTGATTTGAGTATTGACATTTGAAGTTTACTAAAACGAGCGGAGGATAAAATGACAGTACCATTTTTGGATTTGAAAGCCCAGTATCTATCAATCAAATCGGAAATTGACGATGCGATCCAGCGAGTTTTAGATCAGACTGCCTTTGCCGGTGGACCTTTTGTGGCTCAGTTTGAAAAAGAGTTTGCCGAATTTTGCCAGGTTGAACATTGCGTGGGTGTTGGCAGTGGAACGGATGCACTGTGGCTTGCCCTTCTCGCTCTTGGTGTCGGTCCCGGCGATGAAGTAATTACTGTACCAGACACTTTTATCGCTACAGCAGAGGCAATAAGCTATTGTGGCGCCACCCCGGTTTTTGTCGATGTTGACGAAAAGACCTATAATATGGACCCGGCCAAACTGGAGCACTATCTTGCTGCTTGTGCCGCGGTTCCTGAACCCCGTCGTTTGCCCAGGGCTATCATCCCCGTACATCTTTTCGGTCAGACAGCTGATATGGACCCAATACTTGAAATTGCAAAAAAGTATGGTCTATCTGTGGTAGAAGATGCCTGCCAGGCCCATGGCGCCCTTTACAAGGGCAAACCGGCCGGGTCTATAGGAGTTGCCGGATGCTTCAGTTTTTATCCTGGAAAGAATCTTGGCGCGTATGGCGAGGCTGGCGCTATCACCACGAATGATGGCGAGCTTGCTGCCAGGATGAAGATGATCCGTGATCACGGCCAGGAAAAAAAGTACTATCATGGTTGTATTGGCTGGAATGCTCGTATGGACGGATTTCAGGGTGCTGTCCTGAGCGTGAAGCTGAAATACCTTCCAGCCTGGAACGATGCCCGCCGGAAGAATGCCGAGCTTTACAGCAAGTTGTTACGCGGCCTGGAGGGAGTTATTACACCAACAGAAATGGACTACGCGAAACACGTTTACCATATCTATGCTATACGCACAAAGAACCGCGATGCCCTGATAGCTCAGCTCGCGGAAAAAGGGGTAAACTGTGGAATTCATTACCCCGTACCAGTGCATCTTCAGAACGCCTATGCGCCTCTTGGTCTAAAACCTGGCAGTTTCCCTGTTGCTGAGAAGGTGGCATCTGAATTCGTATCGCTGCCCATGTACCCGGAACTGACAGACAAGCATATTGAGACAGTTGTTATGGAAATTAACAAAATAAAGAAGCATTAGAAGTGAGGTATTGTAACATGTAAGGTGACTTTTCAGGTGTCGGAAAGCGCCTCAAGAGGAGGAATGGCATGAAGATTTTAGTAACAGGAAATATGGGTTACATAGGACCAGTTGTTGTAAAACACTTGCGTAATTCTTATCCTGAGGCAATTATTTTGGGGTTGGATATAGGGTACTTTGCTCATTGTCTTACTGCCGAATCTGTTCTGCCAGAATGTTGGGTGGATGTGCAATACTTTATTGATGTGAGGCAAATACCGAAAGAAATGCTTGAGGGTGTTGATGCCATTGTGCACTTGGCTGCCATATCGAATGATCCTATGGGAAACCGATTTGAAGAAGTCACGTTAGATGTGAATCATCGTAGTAGCGTTGAGCTTGCAAAAAAAGCCAAGGAAGCAGGTGTCATGGCTTTCGTGTATGCATCGAGTTGCAGCATGTATGGAGCGGCAGAAGATGAAGCAAAAACGGAGAAATCAGACCTCAACCCCCTAACTGCCTATGCAAGATCTAAAGTCTTAACAGAAAGAGGTTTGGAACCTTTGTCCGGGGAAAAGTTTGTTGTCACATGTTTGAGATTTTCAACTGCCTGCGGGTGGAGTGATAGATTGAGATTGGATTTAGTATTGAATGATTTCGTGGCAGGTGCTGTTGCCTCAAAACGGATTGTAATCCTGAGCGATGGAACACCATGGAGGCCCTTGATAAATGTAAAAGATATGGCAAGGGCCATAGATTGGGCAATAAGCAGGAATGGCACGAATGGCGGGAATTTCCTGGCAGTGAATGTAGGATCCGATGGATGGAACTACCAGGTGAAAGACCTAGCTCGTGCAGTGGCTGATCAGATTTCAGGAGTAGAGGTTTCAATTAACAAGGACGCTCAACCTGACAAACGATCATATAAAGTCAATTTTGATCTTTTCAGAAAACTCGCGCCCAAACATCAGCCTCAAGTTGACCTTACGACCTCGGTCAGAGAATTAAAAGAGGGGTTAGAAAAAATATCTTTTAATAACACAGATTTTCGAGAATCCAACTTTATGAGGCTGAACACACTAAAACAACTTCAGAGCGCTGGTTTGCTAAACGATAATCTGGAATGGATCAAAAAATAATAACACCCAACCTGTTTCTGCCATGATCTTCACTGAGATTCAACTCAAAGGTGTATACATAATCGAACCTGAGAGGCTTGCTGATGAAAGGGGTTTTTTTGCCCGGACCTGGTGCCAAAAAGAATTGGCTTCCCATGGACTTGAAAATAGACTGGCTCAGTGCAGCATCTCCTATAATCCTAAGAAAGGAACGCTTCGGGGGATGCATTTTCAAACTGCTCCTTGGGAGGAAGTGAAGATCGTCCGATGCACCTGTGGTGCGATATATGATGTGGTAATTGATCTTCGACCTGGCTCACCCACATTCAAAAAATGGTTTGGTTTAACTTTAAGCCAGGAAAAAAGAAACATGATTTACATTCCAAAAGGATTTGCCCATGGTTTCATGACTCTTTCAGACCAGGTGGAGGTTTTTTACCAAATATCTGAGTTTTATGTTCCTGATCATGCTGACGGGGTGCGATGGAACGATCCAGCTTTTGGTATACAATGGCCTATGGAGGTTCAGCTTATATCTGAACGGGACAACACGTATCCTGATTTTGAGCCTAATAAATGAAATCTGAAATGGAATTGAAGAGCTCTCTTGAGCAGTTTCAAGAAGAGGATTTTGGCCGAAAGATGCATGCCTTGATCGCCAAGCTATATCCTATTTGTCGGAGCATTACCGGGAACGGTGTCAGGGAAACACTTCATATCATCAGGCAATACATTCCTCTTATAATTCATGAAGTGCCGACTGGAACCACTGTCTTTGATTGGACCGTTCCAAAAGAATGGAATGTACGTGATGCTTACATCAAGAACGGTCTGGGGCAGAAGGTTATCGATTTTCAAGAATCCAATTTACATTTGATCAGTTACAGTGTGCCAATCAAAAAAAAGATGTTCTTAACCGAGTTAAAAGATCATTTATTCACTCTCCCTGATCGTCCCGGCTGGATTCCCTATCGGACTACATACTACAAGGAGGATTGGGGCTTTTGCTTAAGCCATAATCAGTTGTTGGAACTCAAAGATGAAGAGTATGAGGTTTGTATCGATAGTTCTCTGACAGCAGGGAGCCTGACATATGGTGAGTATTATCTGCCGGGGGCCACAGAGGATGAAGTTCTCATATCGTGCCATATCTGTCACCCATCGCTTTGCAATGACAACCTATCCGGTATATCACTGGCTACTTACCTCGCAAAATATCTTTCAGTTCTTTCATTGAGGTACTCATACCGATTTCTTTTTATTCCAGGAACAATCGGTGCTATTACATGGCTTTCCCTGAACGAAAATAGAGTTTTTCGAATCAAACATGGCCTTGTTGTGGCTGGCGTGGGTGATTCGGGAAGAATTACATACAAGAAGAGCCGTCGTGGTGATGCAGAGATTGACAGGGCCGTCATTCAAGCACTGAAAGAATCAGATGAAGATCACGAAATCCTCGACTTTTTCCCTTATGGGTATGATGAACGGCAATACTGTTCCCCAGGGTTCAATCTACCAGTGGGTTGTCTCATGAGAACGCCTTACAACCGTTATTCTGAATATCACACGTCAGCGGATAACCTGGATTTTGTTAAACCCGAGTTTCTTGAAGATTCTTTGTTGAAATATTTAGAAGTCTTGAATATTATCGAAAATAATAGGCGATATTTAAACCAGTACCCGAAATGTGAGCCTCAACTCGGAAAGAGAAAGTTATATGATGGAATGGAGGGAAAGAAAAAGCAGGCCGTTGATCCGCTTGCGATGCTTTGGGTGTTAAATATGTCTGATGCAGATCATAGCTTGCTGGATATTGCCATGTTAGGTCAATTAAAGTTTGGCGATGTGCAACTTGCAGCACATGCGCTTTTGGAAAAGAATCTTTTAAAAGAAGTATAATTTATGGAGCTTACAAGCTAAATTGCTTTTAGAGAACTTAAGGAGGAACGCGTAATGGAAGAAATTACAATTCTGGGTGCAGGTTTATCAGGCCTGTCCACATCTTTTCACGTTGGTCATCAAAAATGTCAGATATATGAAGCCAAGCCTTATTACGGTGGACATATATATAGTACTCTCCGCGACGGATTTACGTGGGATGATGGACCACATGTTTCTTTCAGACCTGGTGAATATGTCCAAAAACTATTTGCTGAGAGTGTAGATGGCCAGTTTGTGGAAGGTCCAACCTGTGTCAGCAATTATTATCGTGGAAATTGGATTGAGCATCCTGCCCAATCCAATTTATATCAGATTCCGGAACCTTTACGCACGAAATGTCTCGACAGTTTTTTAGAGACTCGAAAGAAAAATCCGGACCCAGCACAGCCAGTTAATTATCAGGAATGGCTCTATCAGGCGTTTGGCCCTGTATTTGCGGAAACTTTTCCCGCTGCATATACAAGGAAATATTGGACGACCGATCCGGTGAACTTGGGCGTGGATTGGATTGGCGAGAGGGTATTCTATCCGAACATCGAAGACGTGGTGAATGGCGCCAAAGGGCCTCTGGATAGACTAACCTATTGGGTCCAAGGATGGCGTTACCCCTTAAAGGGTGGCTTTCTGTCATACTGTAACAAGTTTGTTCAAGGATCGCGCATTAAGTACGAAAAAAAGCTTTCAAAAATTAACTTCGCAAAACGAATGCTATGGTTTGATGACCAATCCACCACTCAATACAAGAAACTGGTTTCGACCATTCCCCTACCAGTTTTCATTGAACTTTCGGAAGATGCAACCCAAGACGTACGAGAAGCGGCCTCACTCTTAAGATGCACTACATTTCTATCAGTTGAAATCACACTCAATCACAGCGCGAAAAGGAATGAACAGTGGCTGTACGTCTATGATGAAGATAAGTTGAGTACTCGGATCAGCATTATGGAAAATTTCTCTCCCAACAATGCTCCTCCAAATTGCAGTGGAATTGCAGTAGAAGTCTACGGCTCCCCTTACAGACCTTTACCAACCGATCATCCCATGGTGGGCAAGAAAGTTAAACAGGAGCTGATAGAAATGGGCCTTATTGAAGACGAGCAGGCAGTGACATCGCTAAATGTGAGGCATTCTCCATGGGGACAGGTTATCTTTGATCACAACCGGAAGCCGGCCCTCGAGACGATCAATGCCTTTTTGGATCAGTTTGGAATAGTCCGTGTCGGACGTTATGCAGAGTGGGGATATCTCATGACACACGACTGCGTTTTAAGCAGTCGGGATGCAGCCCAAATAATTGAGCAGAAATAGCAGCGTAAGGAGAATTAAATTCGATAGAGACCGCGGTCTTTGGCTACGGTCACAATTGATACAGGAGGACTGAAATGATAGGAGCCCAACAAACAAGCTATGGTCCATGCCGGTTCTGCGGTCAACCCTTGCAGAAAACATTCGTAGATCTTGGCATGTCGCCGCTGTGTGAGAGTTATGTCCCGTACGAGCGGCTCGACGCTATGGAGCCTTTCTATCCCTTAAACGTTCTGGTATGCGAAAACTGTTTGCTGGTTCAACTACGCGAATACGTACGGGCAGAAGACATTTACAGCGAATACGCGTACTTTTCATCATACTCAGACTCCTGGCTTGATCATGTTCGGAGATATGCGGAAATGGCAGTTAACAGATTCACGCTCGGCCCAAAGAACCTGGTGGTAGAGGTGGCCAGTAATGATGGCTACTTACTCCAATATTTCGTTGCTCAGGGGGTACCTGTACTGGGGATTGAGCCTGCGGCTAATGTGGCTAAAGTCGCCCAGGAAAAAGGCATCCCTTCTCTCGTCAAATTTTTTGGGCGTAAGACCGCAGAGGAATTAGTGGTTGGGGCAAATCGGGCTGACTTGCTGGTAGGAAACAATGTACTGGCACACGTGCCCGATCTGAACGATTTCGTAGATGGCCTAAAGGTATTGCTCGCCCCAGGTGGCACGATCACCATGGAGTTCGCGCACTTGCTACGGTTGATGGAAGGCAACCAGTTTGACACAATCTACCACGAACACTTCAGCTACCTTTCGTTTATAGTTACGGAACGGGTTTTTGCAGCCCACGGCCTGACCATTTTTGATGCAGAAGAACTGGGTACTCATGGGGGATCCTTACGCATTTACGCCCGACATGCAGAGGAAACAGACCGGCCGGTGCTTCAATCGGTAGAGAAACTCCGCCGCAAGGAAATGGATGCAGGATACGACCAGATTGAGACCTACCTGGGTTTTGGCGACCGTGTTGCTGAGACCAAGCGAAAGCTTCTCGATTTTTTGATTGCTGCCCGTCGCAAGGGAAAACACATTGCTGGCTACGGTGCACCGGGAAAAGGAAACACACTGTTGAACTATTGTGGTATCCGCACGGATTTTGTCGATTACACGGTCGACCGTAATCCGTACAAGCAAGGCCAATTCCTGCCAGGTACGCATATTCCCATCTTCCCACCCGAGAGACTTGCCCAGACACGACCGGACTATATCCTGATTCTGCCCTGGAATCTCAAGGATGAGATTATGGCACAACTGGCTTATGCCCGTGATTGGGGGGCTCAGTTCGTTGTGCCCATCCCTGAAGTGGAGGTGTATACATGAAAGTTGTTTTGTTTTGCGGCGGTCAGGGCCTCAGAATAAGAGACTATTCCGAGGCGATACCAAAACCGATGGTCCCCATTGGCCAGCACGCAATTCTCTGGCACATCATGAAATACTATGCACACTTCGGTCATAAGGACTTCATCCTTTGCCTTGGTTGGAAGGGCAGCGTGATCAGAGAGTACTTCCTGAACCACAACGAATGCCTGACCAATGATTTCAAACTCTGTACGGGCCTCAAGAAGGTAGAACTCCTGAACCACGAGGATGACGATTGGACTATTACCTTTGTTGATACAGGACAGAATTCCAACATTGGCCAGAGGCTCAAAGCAGTAGAGAAGTACCTGGAAGGTGAAGAGATGTTTCTGGCAAATTACTCTGATGTGCTAACCGATGTGAACCTTCCTGATCTGGTGGAGTTTGCCCGACGGCAACAGGCCACGGCTACTTTTTTGTGTGTTAGAACAAAACAGAGCTTGCACAAGGTTGATCTGGGAATCGAGGGCCACGTAAACCGCATTGAGCCTATGGAGCGTTCCGATATCTGGGTTAATGGTGGCTTTTTCGTAATGAGTAAAAATATATTTGACTATATTGGCCCAGGTGAAGAGCTTGTGGAGGAGCCCTTCAGCAGGTTAATCGCTGAAGGTCGGCTTTCTGCAATGAAATATGATGGCTTCTGGGGACCCATGGATACGTATAAGGATAAAATGCTTCTGGATGACATATACGCCCGTGGTGAAGCACCCTGGGTGGTGTGGGGACGCCAAAGCCAGTTGCGTTAATCGATGCACGACTTCCATTTTGACGATATCCGCAGCATTCTCTGTTTGGGGGCCCATGCCGATGACCTGGAGATTGGCTGCGGCGGCACGCTTTTGAAAATCCTGGCTAACCACCCGGGGATTGATGTACACTGGGTTGTCTTCAGTGCCAGTGAATCCCGTGCACACGAGGCAACAGCCAGTGCCGAACGTTTCATGGAATTATCCGGTCAGAAGCAGGTTACTCTTCGGGACTACCGGGATTCTTTTTTTCCAGCATTCTACGGGTCGATCAAGGAGTATTTTGAGCAGATAAAGGATGAAGTCAGACCCGACCTCATTTTCACCCATCGTCGCGAGGATATGCATCAGGACCATCGCGTCATTGCCGAACTCACGTGGTGTGCTTATCGGGATCATCTTATTTTGGAATACGAAATACCGAAGTACGAAGGGGATTTAGGCACACCGAACTTCTTTGTACCTCTGGAGGAATCGGTATGCAGACACAAAATCAAAACGATCATGGAATGTTTCAAGTCTCAACGTGAGAAACGGTGGTTTTCCGCAGACACATACTGGGCGCTGCTAAGGCTTCGTGGTTTAGAGTGCAATTCACCCACGCGTTTTGCCGAGGCATTTTACTGTCGCAAGATGCGTGTAAGCTGGAACTCTCATAATCGAAGCTTATTAAATCAAACAAGCCCATGTAAATCGGAGGAATAAATGGCAAAACCTCTATTCAGCATCGTAATTCCAACATATAATCGTCAGGATCTCTTGTATTATGCTATCCAATCTGTGCTCTGGCAGACATTCGGCGATTACGAAATCATTATAAGTGATAATTTCTCTACAGATGGTACGGCTTCGGTAGTTAGCCAATTCAAAGATTCTCGGGTCAAATATATTCGGACTCCTGAACATTTTGTTCTTTCTGACAATTTTGAGTTTGCCAGAAAACATGCCAATGGTACCCTGATCATCATGATGTCGGATGATGACATTTTCTTGCCCGCAATGCTCGAAATCTTACACAAAGAATACCGGCAACATAATGCAGAATTTTTGTTCTCAAAACTTGCCGAATACAAGGATAACAGTTTCCCTGGACTGGAACGAAATATACTAACATGTCCCTCCTTTTCAGGGGCCAGCCGAATTATTGATGCGGACGAACTATTAATTCCGTTGTTTACCTTTGGGAACATAACGCTCAATTATCATCCGAGTGCATTTGCATTTTCCAGCACTTTGGCAAATACTGTTGCTAATCGAACAGGTCGCTTTTTTCAAACAAACGGGGTTGAATTTTTTGCCTGGCCTCTTGCTGCAGTATTGTCAAACAAAATAGTATACATAGATTTGCCGCTCGTTATCTGCGGAAGAACAAAAAAGTCCTGGGGGTCAAATTTAGTATTGGGTAACCCGGGAAAAAATGAAATTAAAAAATATATTGATGATGTTGACAAGATACCCAAGTGTGCACCATTTACAAACTTCACTTATTGCAACCTGGTAGCTGAGGGTCTTCTTATGGCCAAAAAACTGTATCCAAAAGAACTGGAAAGGTACACGTTTGATGTAGCGCAATACACAATCGAGACGCTTAATGAGTTGACCAAACGAAAAAGAATGGGAGTTAATGTTTCTCATGAAATTGCTGAAGTGAAGGCTTATTTAACCAAGAATCCTGCCTTGAAAAAGGAAATCTCTCAAAGGCAACAACTGGTAAAGAAGCCGTTTTGGAGACGAGTTCGGTCTCAAATTGGGGATCTTGGAGCATATCGGCTGACCGAAAAGGTAAGGATGCCCAAGAAAATCAGAAAAATAACATCTACAGGCGCTGAAAAAGTAAGGCGTGGCGAGGTTAACACGGGCTTAAAAATTTCCGGGGCAGATTTTGGATTCCACGACATCCTTGGCGCTGCCAAGTTTTTGACCGGCTTCATTCCGAAAGAAAGAAAAATTGAAGTACCGGATGCAATGAGAGTCGTTGGCGGAAACTGAGATAACATGAATACAGATAAAATGGTAAGCGATCTGGTTTCACAAGCACGATCCGCCGTTGAAAAAAAGAGTTCTTCAAAAGATCAGGCGTTGCCGGTGATTCGCATCAGGCCCTCCAGGGGATGGGTTTCCCTCAAACCCCGGGAACTCTGGGAATACCGGGAGTTACTATATTTTTTTGTTTGGAAAGACATCAAGGTGCGCTATAAGCAAACAATTCTGGGAGGCTCATGGGCGGTCATTCAGCCATTTTTTACGATGGTCGTTTTCAGTCTGTTTTTTGGCAAATTAGCAAAAGTGCCTTCGGATGGGATTCCTTATCCCATATTCTCTTATGCTGCACTGGTTCCCTGGAGCTTTTTCGCAAATGGGCTAAACCAGGGCTCGAACAGTCTGGTGGGAAATTCAAACCTCATTACCAAAGTGTATTTTCCCCGCATGGCCATGCCGATCGCATCCGTCCTGGCAGGCATTGTGGATTTTGTACTGGCCTTTGCCGTTCTCCTCGGCATGATCTTCTATTTCGGAATAGTGCCGACTATAAATATAGTCTGGCTGCCGCTTTTACTAATGCTGTCCTTCATCACCGCTCTTGGAGTCTCACTCTGGCTATCTGCGCTCTATGTTCAGTTTCACGACATACGCCACATTGTCCCCTTCCTCACACAGATATGGCTTTTTGCAACACCCATTGCCTACCCGAGCAGCCTGCTTGGTGAGCCTTGGCGTACCCTGTATGGCGCCAACCCCATGGTAGGTGTGGTTGAAGGCTTCCGCTGGGCATTGCTTGACACGAACACAGCTCCTGGTCCCATGATTATCGTCTCCTCTCTTGTAGCGATTGCCCTGTTGTTTTCCGGTGCCTTCTATTTCCGGCGTATGGAAAAGACGTTTGCGGATGTAGTGTGATGAAGAGACGATAGCCAAGAGATGAGAGTGGAGAGCTGAAGATGTTTAAATTCGAGAAGTTAGATATCTGGAAAAGAGCGATAGAATATGCAGATGATATCTATGTGCTGACCCGTTCTTTTCCAAAAGAAGAGCGATTTGGACGGATAAATCAATTACGTCGATCAACAGTTTCGATATCTTCTAATATTGCGGAGGGGACTTCGCGATCTTCCGATGCTGATCTGGCAAGATTTATTGAGATAGCTTATGGGTCGTTGCTTGAGTCTGTCTCGGAGCTTGTTATTGCACAAAAGCAGCAATTTTTGGATGAGGAAGATTTCCAAAGAACTTACGAAAGCGCAGAAAGCCTATCGAAAATGCTAAGTGGTTTCCGCAGAACCCTGAAGAAAAACTCTGAGCCCACAGCTCTGAGCTCTAAGCCAAAGTAATTACCAATGTCTGACATCGTAATTCGAGTTGAGAATCTAAGCAAGCAATACCGAATTGGTGCGAGCCAAAAAAACAGAAATTTTCGTGAGGCTATCAAAGAGTCTTTGAAAGAACCTTTTCGTCGCGCTCAGAGACTTTTCCGTGGATCTGCCCCGGGGTTGAGCGAATCTGATCAAACCATCTGGGCATTGAAAGATGTTTCATTCGAGATCAGGGGCGGTGATTTATTGGGCATCATAGGGCGAAATGGGTCTGGAAAGAGCACCCTTTTAAAGGTCCTTTCACGGATTACTGAGCCGACAAGCGGGGAGGTCCAAATTGTTGGGCGAATACGTTCGCTCCTGGAAGTCGGGACAGGGTTTCACCCTGAGTTGACCGGGAGGGAAAATATCTATTTAAACGGCGCAATCCTCGGTATGAAGAAGGGTGAGATTCGTCAGAAATTTGATGAAATTGTGGCATTTGCAGAGGTAGAGAAATTTATAGATACACCTATCAAGCGTTACTCCAGTGGTATGTATCTGCGGTTGGCTTTTGCTGTTGCGGCGCATCTGGAATCAGAGATACTGATTGTGGATGAAGTCTTAGCAGTCGGGGATGCCCGGTTTCAAAGAAAATGCTTGAACAAGATGCAGGAAGTTGGCGAACAGGGGAGGACAGTGCTTTTTGTATCTCACAGCATGCCGACCATCACCCGTTTGTGCAAACGAGCAATCCTGCTCAATGAAGGAAAATTAATAGCTGAAGGACCGGCCCACACAATCGTTCGGACCTATCTATCGGGTTCTGACGATGCCTCAGCAGGTGAACGTATTTGGACAAATGCCCAGCAGATGCCCGGTGGCGAGGTTGCCCGACTATGCGCTGTCCGGATTAAAACGGAAGATGGTAAGATAGCTAATACTGTAGCCATTAATAAATCAGTGGAAGTTGAAATGGAGTATGATGTTCTCAAGCCAGGATATGTCCTCTTGCCTCACTTCCAATTAATGAATGAAGAAGGCGTCATTGTTTTTAAGGCGTTAGACATTGATCCTGCCTGGAGGAAACGCAGCAGACCTGCCGGACATTTTGTAAGCAAAGCTCTTATTCCCGGCAACCTTTTGCAGGAAGGCCTGCACTTTGTGTGGGTGGCCCTGATAACTCTTGAACCGCTGATTGTTCAATTTTATGAGCCTGATGTGGTTGCTTTTCAGATTATTGAAAGTAATGATGGGGAATCGGCTCGTGGCGATTATACAGGGGACATCAGTGGCACTGTCAGGCCACTCCTGAAATGGACTACTGTATTTAGCCCGGCTCGACAGCCGGGTACAAATTAACGGTAAAATCTCCAGAAATGAGCGGTTTCCGGATTCAATGTTCGTCATCATTTTCTGCCATGATTCCTTACAGTATTAAGAATTATTGGGTTCGCTTCTGGATGCATTTTGCCGGGACAAGTTTTTGGCGTCGCATTGCTACCCGGTTTGCCACCTGGGTTGCTCCTGGGTACTTAGGAGGTATTCAACTTGCGAGCAAGAATAAAAAAGGATTTATCTCACCTGATGCAACGATTACGCATAACAATGTAATTTGTGGCAATCACGTTTACATTGGTGATCGGGTTGTCATTTTTAACGCGGGAGATGGTGGTCCGGTTAATCTTGGTGATAATGTCCTCTTGCTTGGAGATACATACATTCATACAGCACAAGGTGGGAGCGTTAGGATTGGCAGTAATACTCACATCCAGCCGTGCTGCCATCTTTTGGCTTACAAAGGCTCAATTGAAATTGGACGGGATGTCCAAATTGCACCCCGATGCGCTTTTTACCCATATGACCATGGGATTTTGACTGGCGTGATGATCTTTGAACAGCCTTTGACAACCAAAGGGGACATCAGAATTGAGGATGGCGTCTGGCTTGGATACGGAGTGATAGTTCTTTCCGGAGTACATATTGGTAAGGGTGCCGTAGTCGGGGCAGGCAGCGTTGTGACCCGCTCAATTCCTGACGGTGCTGTAGCTGTGGGAATGCCGGCACGAGTTATTAAAATGCGTTCAGATATAAAGGTGAAAGATCAAAAACCATTGAGGAATTCAAATGGGTAACGAGAAAATGTATATGGAGCTTGCGGAATATTATGATGCAAGCGTTTCCTGGAAGGATTATAGGGCTGAATGCACCCTGGTTCATACCCTGATCATGAAACACAAAAAATCAGCGGGCAGGGATTTGCTTGACATTGCCTGTGGAACCGGAAACCATATTAAATATCTGAAGAAGCACTACAAGATAACCGGTATTGATAAGAATGCAGGTATTCTCAAAATTGCCGGAGACAAATTTCCCGGGATAGAATTTGTTAGTGCTGACATGACTTCCTTTGACCTTAAAAGAACATTCGATGCCGTCATATGTCTTTACGCTTCCATCGCTTATGCGAGATCTCACACAAACCTTATCAAAGTAATATCCAATATTTCCAATCACTTAAAAAAAGGAGGGGTAACAATTATTGAACCCTTCATGACAAAAGATGAATTTGTCGAGGGCAAACCTTTCGCCACCTTTGTCGACGAGCCAAATTTAAAAATAGCGAGAATGAATGTCAACCGCCGCCAGACAGATGTGGCAATCCTTGATTTTCACTTTCTAGTTGCAACGGGTGCTGGGGTCAAACATTTCATAGACAAACACAAGGTAGGATTGTTTGACAGGCAAGAGATTCAGCATGCTATGGAGAATAGTGGCTTGTCTACAACATTTATCGAGTCAGGTTTTCAGAAGGACCGTGGTCTCTTCCTCGGAGTGAAGCAATGATGCTCAAGGTTATACCCCTACCCTGAGGCAAAGCAATGGAAACAGTTGCTCGGGCTATTGCATTTTATCTTCCCCAATTTCATCCTATTCCTGAAAACGACGAATGGTGGGGAAAGGGTTTTACCGAATGGACGAATACAGGGAAGGCAAAGCCGCTTTTTCCGGGGCATTATCAGCCGCACGTGCCATCTGACCTGGGATACTATGACTTACGAGTTCCCGAAACCAGGATAGCTCAGGCAGAAATGGCGAAAGAGTATGGAATTGAGGGTTTTTGTTACTATCATTATTGGTTTGCAGGAAAAAGGCTTATTGAAAGGCCGTTCAATGAGGTATTAAATACAGGTGTGCCAGACTTCCCTTTTT
This sequence comes from Syntrophorhabdus sp. PtaB.Bin027, assembly GCA_002067585.1. Classification (GTDB taxonomy): domain Bacteria; phylum Desulfobacterota; class Syntrophorhabdia; order Syntrophorhabdales; family Syntrophorhabdaceae; genus Syntrophorhabdus. The sequence continues at coordinate 41,284 of MVQO01000179.1, read as the reverse complement.
GCCTGTGCTGGGCTAACCAATCCTGGACTGGGATATGGCATGGAAGTCCCGATAGGGTTTTGATTGAACAGACTTATCCCGGGCCTGAAGACGACGAGAACCATTTAAGGTTTTTACTAAAGGCATTTAAAGACAAACGTTATATGAGAGTTGATGGAAAGCCGATTTTTCTTGTGTACTCACCCAAAGAATTACCTGATCCAAAAAGAACGACCGACACCTGGAGACAGATGGCGAGGCAGGATGGTATTGAAGACCTCTATTTGATAGGAATCGAATACAGTGATTGGCGACCCGAAGATTTTGGGTTCGATGGACAGGTGATTATAAGACGTTTTCTGTCTTTAGCAGCTTTAACCGAGTTGAAAGGAACACGAAGGATTCGACGTTACGTGAGGAAAATATTGAAATGGCCGCAAGAGATATATGATTATGGAAAGATTCATAGATATCTTTTGATGCCGGGTGCAGAAGAAGAGCATATACACCCATGCGTTGTTCCGAACTGGGATAATACCCCCCGATCTGGAAAGCGAGGAGTTGTCCTTCACAAATCGACACCAGAATTGTTTCGCGAACATCTGAGAGCTGCTATAAAGCAAGTATCAAACAAGCGTTATGACAATCGTCTCATATTCATAAAGTCCTGGAATGAATGGGCAGAAGGTAATCACTTAGAGCCAGACCTGAAATTTGAAAGAAAATACTTGGAGGTTTTCAAAGAAGAGATTGAGAATAGAAATGCTGAAAAGCAGATGAAAGGGAACAAGTAGTAAAATGACAAAAGTAGCAGCAGTAGTGTTTTCGTATTACAGATGGGACGCCCGTGTTCGGCGGGAGGCAGAATCGCTTGTGGAAGCTGGGATGTCAGTGGATGTCATATGCTTGCAGAAGGAAGGCGAATCTAAGGAAGAAACGATCAATGGTGTCTCTGTCAGGAGGTTGCCCTTAGGGCGTAAACGTGCAGGGCAGTTTAGATACATATTTGAATACTTTGCCTTTACGCTGCTGGCCCTCATGCGTTTGTCAGTGCGCCATGTATCGAGACGTTATGACGTGGTGCATGTCCATAACATGCCAGATTTTTTGGTTTTCACAGCGCTTTTACCCCGACTTACAGGAAGCAAAATTGTGCTCGACCTCCATGACCCAACCCCGGAGGTCTACATGGCCAAATATTCCATGGGGCCTGAACATCCTGTTGTGAAGGTATTGCGGTTTTTAGAGAAAATAAGCATCCGTTATGCTCATCTTGTTCTGACACCAAACATTGCTTTTAGAAATCTTTTTATAGCCCGCGGCTGTCCTGAGAACAAAATACATATTGTAATGAACTCGCCTGATCCTGGCATATTCCGGGAAATCCATGCTGTGGGTCGGGTTGATACGGACAAAAGCAGAAGCATTTTACGGTTGATGTATCATGGAACTGTTGTGGAGAGACATGGCCTGCAGACGGCCCTCGATGCTTTGCCGATTCTGAGGGGTGAAGGGTTGAACATAATTTTCGATGTTTACGGAGAAGGTGACTATGTCGAAACATTCCTAAGGCTGGTCCGGGAAAAAGGGTTGACTGACAGCGTTCATTACCACGGGCATGTTCACCTCGACGACATACCCGGAGAAATAATGAAATGCGATATCGGTTTGATTCCGAACATGCGAACAGAATTCACCGAAATCAATTTTCCCACCCGTATATTTGAGTATCTGAGCATGGGCAAACCTGTGATTGCTCCTCGCACGAGAGGAATCATGGATTATTTCGATGAATCATCGATTTATTTTTTTGAGCCGGGGAGTGCTGACAGCCTGGCAGAAACAATATTGAAGGCATGGTACAATCCCGAGGAACGTGAGCAGATACTGGTCCGTGGCCTGCAGGTTTATCAAGCCCACCGGTGGGATACGGAACGACCTCAGTTCTGTGCACTATTTGCCGGGATAGCAGCATGAGACAAAAATATTTAAATAAAGGCGACAAATGGATGGGAAGTCACGGGGCACCAAAAAAAATGTTTTCATCAGCAAAGTTAAAACTGAGTTGTCAACCTGCCTCGCGCAGATACAGGAACACTTAATCGAAGCACAAGGTCAGAAAAATGGCACTGGAAAATACGAGACTAAAATTGAGCGACAGCACAGAACGTCTGGAGAAATGGGTTGAAAAGCACGAATACAAAGGCTACGAGCCTTTTGACGGTCTGTCCTCGTTTCTTCGTCCATTAACATTTAATACCCTTTACGGGGAAAGAATCTTACAACAAGTCGTGAGACAGAGCCCCATTAATCTGCGTCCCTTGTTTGGGGTCAAACCTCAGGAGTCAACAAAGGGAGTGGGATATATGGCCTGGGGATACCTGGCCAGGTTCAGGGAAACGAAACAGCAGGTTTATAAGGAAAAGGCTATACAATGCCTGGACTGGCTTGACCGGAACAAGTCATCACGGTACAAATTTCATAGCTGGGGAAACCATTTTGATTTTACAAGCCGATCGGGCAGGCTCCCAAAGCTTGAACCTATTATCGTCTGGACAAGTCTTATCGGGCATGCATATCTTGACGCCTATCAGATGTTCAAAGAGGAGCGTTTCGTGGAGATCGCCAAAAGTATAACTGGATGGATCCTCGACTTGCCGAGAGAGCGAACCGAAAACGGAACCTGTCTGAGCTATGTGGCCTTCAAACAGAACTCTGTTCATAATTCCAACATGCTCGGAGCCGGTTTTTTGGCACGGGCATCAAAAATAACCGGCAACTCAGAGGCCCTCGCTGTGGCCAGAGAGGCAATGATATACAGTTGTACCCGACAGCTTCCTGACGGATCATGGTACTATGGAGAAGAGCCCATGCACCATTGGTTTGATAATTTTCACACAGGTTATAACCTTGACAGTCTGAAACGGTATAACGATGCTGTCGGTGATGGCGCGTTTACGGAACATCTGAAGAGAGGCTTTACCTTTTTTAAAGAGAACTTCTTTGAAAAATCCGGTTGTCCAAAGTACTATCACAATCGGGCATACCCCATCGACATACAGTGTGCCTCACAGGCAATTGATACACTTGTAATGTTTTCCAAAGAAGACCCCGATTCATTCAAACTTGCGGAGAAAGTTGCCCTATGGACAATTGACAATATGCAGGCCCGGGATGGGCATTTTTATTACCGTATCTACCCTGGTGGCATAAAAGCAAAGACCCCAATGCTTCACTGGGGACAGGCAACAATGTATAAAGCACTTTCTCATCTGCTTCGCGAAATGCAAAGAACATAATCCTGCCTGTTTATCGATTGATCAACTACATTCCATTACTAAAAGTTTGTCACAAAGCTTTCTGATTTGCCATGACAAAACAGGTTAAGCATATAACCGTCTGTATTTGTACTTATAAAAGGCCTGTTCTACTGAAAAAATTGTTGTCAAAGCTTGAGCAACAGGAAACGGCAGGTCTTTTCGAGTATTCAGTTGTTGTTGTTGATAATGACGTTGCCGAATCTGCGCGTCAAACTGTGGAATCCTTTGCAGAACAGTCGAATCTCTCGATTGCCTACTACGTGGAGCCAGTTCAGAACATAGCTCGTGCAAGAAATAAGGCTGTCGAAAACGCACGGGGCACCTATATTGCATTTATTGACGATGATGAGTTTCCAGTAAATAATTGGCTTTGTGGGCTTTACGAAACCACTATTCGATTCAAGTCAGACGGGACCCTTGGCCCTGTCATGCCCAGCTTCCAATCAAAACCGCCACAATGGATAGTCAAAGGAAAGTTCTGCGAAAGACCCAATTATGAGACGGGTACTCAAATACACTGGAGTAGTTCGCGCACAGGAAACGTACTGTTAAATAAAGGCATATTTGATGATTTGTTGCATCCATTCAATCCTGATTTTGGTGTCCAAGGTGAAGATGTTCAATTCTTCCGAGAAATGCATCGAAGAGGTCACATTTTTGTCTGGTGCAGAGAGGCAATAGTTTACGAAGTCATTCCATTTGAGCGTTTTAAAAAATCATATTTTTTCAGAAGGGCTTTTGTTCAAGGCAGCACTTCATTAAAATACCAAGTTCCTTTAACACTAATGCAAAAAACTTATGTTTTCTCAAAATCCCTCACGGCATGCACAATTTATTCATTTCTTTTACCTTTTTCATTATTTTTCGGATTCTGGCTTGCCATGAAATTGCTGATAAAAGGCATACATCATTTCAGCAGGTTGTTGACCCTGTTGAAGCTCGTCACGGTTAAGGCAAGAAATTACTGATTTTGAGGACGGCTAAAGTATCCGTAGAATACATACTTACCCATATAAACATGTCTGTGTTTTTAAAGATTTCATGGTCTCAAAATAATGATTGATATTGGATTGAAATGAAAAAAGTACTCCTGATATCAAACAGAGTGATGCATTACAGGGTGTCTATCTATAATTATTTTGCGAAACGTTTTAATGAGGTTGGATGGGATTTTATTGTGCGGAGTGATCAGTTGCAGAAGCAGAATCCCCACGAAATAAATTTTGATTTTAGGGAAATTCCTTTTAGGTTTTCATTGTATAAGAGAGAAATAACACAAAGCAAACCGGATGCTGTAATCATCTTTCTCCATCTTAAAAATTGTATTATCTGGCCCCTCCTTTTTTGGTTAAAATCTCAGAAAATACCCGTGATTTTCTGGACCAAGGGCGCTAACTTGGATAATCCAAACGGGATAGTTAGCCGATCACTTTACAAATTTACACATGCAAGCTTCGATAGGCTCATACTATATTCTCGCAACGAAATGAAATACATACACTCACGGCATCATCACAAGGTACATGTTGCAAATAATACATTGAATTTTGAAGATTTTCCTGAAATAAAAGAGTCTAAAGAAGAGATCAAGAAAGGCCTCGGGCTTCATTTTGACAAGGTTGTACTTGCAGTAGGCAGAATGAATGAGGGTGGTGGCAGAAAAAAACTTGACCATCTGATAAGAGTTTTTGAACATGTGAATTCTTCTGACCATGGTTTGGTTGTGGTTGGTGCGGGGGTTAATGACGATTTGCAGGCAGTAATGAATAGAAAAAACATCATTTATCTTGGGGAAATATATGACCCCCAACATATTCAAATTAGTAGAATATTCAAAATGGCTGATGTATTTTCGCTCCCAGGGCATGTCGGATTGGGCTTAAATCAAGCTTTTTACTGGGGTTTGCCTGTGGTTACCGAGGAAGGCTCTCAACCTCCTGAGATTAACTATCTTGTGCATGGCAGAAATGGTTTTATTGTGCCGAACAACAATTTGACAGCACTTAAGGATAGAATTTTTTATTTATTGACCAATGACACGGAGCGGAACAAGTTCTCAGCAAACGCAAGAGAGGACATCTTAAAGCATGGATCTATTCAGAATATGTTTGAAGGCTTTAAGAGTTGTTTGGACTCGCTCGGCTTAAAGCCAAACCCGGATCCGATGCAAAGCTAAACAATACATTGTTTATATTAATTAAAATTCTATAAAATATCTTGACAGCGCACTTAACAATCTAAAAATAACACAAAATCTATTCAAGGAGCTCGCTATGAGAATTGCAATTTTTGGCTTGGGATACGTAGGTGCTGTTACAGGGGCATGTCTAGCAGAATTGGGCCATGAAGTGATTGGAGTTGATTCTAACGACACGAAGGTGTCATTGATCAACGAAGGCAGAAGCCCGATTATAGAAAAAGATATAGAAGGTCTGATAAAGAAAGTTGTAAACCAAAAAAAATTCCAGGCAACAACTGACTGGGCCGACGCCGTACAAAAAGCAGGAGCAGTCCTTGTATGTGTTGGTACCCCGAGCAACCCAAATGGAAGTATCAACTTAATGTTCGTAGAGAGAGTATCTGAGCAGATTGGCCAGGCGCTGGCAAGAAGAAAAGATTACATTACGATAGGAATTCGAAGCACTGTATTACCAGGAACAGTTGAAGGCGTTGTGTGTCCAATAATAGAGAAGAATTCACAAAAAAAGTTGGGAATTGATTTTGGGGTGTCCATGATACCGGAGTTCCTTAGAGAAGGAAGCTCTATAGAAGATTTTTATAACCCACCCAAAACAGTAATTGGAGAATATGACAAAGCATCTGGTGATCCCTTTGAAAAAATGTTTAAACCAATCGGAGGCCCGATGGTCAGAACTAAAATTAAGGTGGCAGAGATGGTTAAGTATGCGGACAATTCATTCCATGCGCTCAAAGTCACTTTTGCAAATGAAGTAGGAAATGTTTGCAAAGAATTAGGTATCGATGGGCACAAAGTGATGGAAATATTTTGTATGGATGATAAGCTTAATCTGTCCCCTTATTACCTTAAGCCGGGTTTTGCCTTCGGTGGTTCGTGTCTGCCAAAGGACGTAAGGGCTATTACATACAAATCGAAGATGCTGGATGTGGACACACCTGTTCTGAGCGCAATCCTGCCAAGCAATAAACGCCAGATTCAAAAGGTTGTAACAAAACTAATGCAATATAAAGGACTCAAACTTGGATTTTTGGGCCTAAGCTTCAAGGCGGGAACCGACGACCTGCGAGAAAGTCCACATGTTGAACTTATCGAAACAATGTTGGGCAAGGGGTTTGATGTAAAGATCTATGATGAAAATGTGTCATTGGCAGGTTTGGTTGGCGCCAATAAAGAGTATATCACAAAAGAAATTCCGCATATATCATCGCTGATGTGTCCAACGCCCGAAATGCTGATTGAATCATCAGACATAATAGTCATAGGAAATTATACAGACAAGTTCAAAACTGCTGTGCTCTCACACGTAAGAGAAAACCAGATAGTGGTTGATCTTGTCCGAATCGTTAAGGATGGTGCCAGGGTACCAGGCGAATATTACGGTATATGTTGGTAAGAAAGTGAAGACATATCAGTCTAGGAAAAAGTTAAATAATGCGTTATTCATTGTGTCTGCGGCGATTTTCTAAACACAAAGTCATGTGAGACAGTAGCCATTAAAAATAACGACAAAAGGGGGCGCGCATGCACGACGCAAAGACATCAACACAATACGCTTTGTTGCAGCCTAATTCTCACTGGCTGTCTAATTTGAGAATGGCCTTGAGAGATGGCGATAGAAAACCAGTATGTCAAATGATTTGCGAGTTTATCTTCTTGTGTATGAAAATGAGGGAGCTACCTGTTCACTATTTTACCAGTTTTCTCTATAAAAAAGGGCAAAAAAACTTGATGGCTCATCTCGGAAAAAAAGAGATGAACCTTATCCAAGAGATCATTTGCGACGCTGGGGCTGTCGACATCCTCGGTAATAAGCTAAGTTTTCATCAATATTATGCGTTGCATAATATTAGTCTTCCTCATTTACTTGGCTACAATATCTACGAGTCTGGTTTTAGTTGCAAGGATGGCAACTGGGTGCGCTATGATATTAGTGATTTTGATTCTGGTAGTGAGTATCTGTCATTTGTTTTAGCTGAGTCCATGAATAAATCCATATTCATTAAGCCCATAACCGGATCTTGCGGGCATAGTACCAAGAAAATTAGAATATCTAGTCATTTTTCTTTGCAACAGATGGTAGACACCCTTACCTTTTTGTCAAAGGGATCGTTTCTCATCCAAGACGAAATCATACAGCATATGGATCTTGGTATCCTAAATGATACAAGCCTAAATACTATTAGGATGGACACGTTCAAAGCGCGTGGCAAGAGGCCGGAAATACTATCGGCATTTCTACGTGTAGGGTTGTCTGGTAGCCACATTGATAACATTCAGGCCGGCGGAATTTTTGTACCAATAGACATCGAAAATGGAAGATTAAGAGCTTATGGTCGAAACAAGTTAATGAAAGGAGCGAGGACTTACTCTATGCATCCGGATTCCGAAATTTTATTTTCAAATTTCCAGCTGCCATTTTTTGCTGATGTAAAGCAACTCGCCCTCGATGCAGCAAGTTTAATGCCTCAGGCAATGATTGGTTGGGATATAGCGATTTCTAATCACGGACCTGTATTGATAGAGGGTAACGCACGGTATTATGATATGCAATTGTCGGACATAGCTTATGGTGGTTATCGTAATAACCCCGTATTCCAAAAAGCTTTAGCTCTTGCGAATTCTGTGAATAAAAAATAATAATCAACATCGAATTGTAATCAAATTACCTTCCATTGATTGAGTTAAGGTGCAGTGTAAAACATTTATCCAAAAAAATTAAAAAAAGCTTAGCTAAAACGGGTTTATCAGAAATGAGCAACTAAAAGCTTCCAGCAAAGTGATCCAAAAAGTTTGTGATGAAGGTAAAAATGTAATGATATGCCAGGCATTGTCGGAATAATAGGAATTACCTATCCTGAGAAAAACTCAATTGCCATTCGAGAGATGGTGCGGTGTATGATGCACGAACCATTCTACACTTCGGGAACTTATATTAACGAACAGCTCGGTCTGTGGCTTGGGTGGGTGAGCCACTCGGGCTCTTTTTCAGATTGTATGCCTGTCTGGAATGAGACAAAGAATATCTGCCTTATATTCTCAGGAGAAGACTTTAGAGAGCCAGGGGAGCTCCAGAGCCTCAGGGCCAGAGACCATAACTTTTCAACGGATGACGCAAGCTACCTGGTCCATCTTTACGAGGAGACAGGTACAAAGTTCTTTGAGAAACTCAATGGTTTGTTTTGTGGCGTGCTGGTAGATCTTCGGAATATGAGCGCCACGTTGTTCAATGACCGGTTTGGATTGAAGCGGATCTATTACCATGAGAACAAAGATGGTTTCTTTTTTTCCTCTGAGGCGAAGACACTTCTAAGAGTTTTGCCGGAGCTGCGACAAATAGATTACAGAGGCCTGGCAGAAACATTTTCGTGCGGCTGCGTGCTGCAAAACAGAACTCTTTTTTCAGGCATCTCTCTGCTTCCAGGGGCATCAGCATGGCGGTTCTCTCACAGGAAGAAAACGAATAAAACCTCCTACTTTAACAGGTCATCCTGGGAAAACGGGGAATCTTTAAGCTACTCTAACTATTACAATAAATTAAAGGAAACGTGGGCGAGGATTCTTCCTCGATATTTCCAGGGCAAAGAGCGCATTGCTATGTCACTCACCGGTGGTGTTGATGGACGCATGATAATGGCCTGGGCGAATTTACCCCCCAATACTTTGCCCTGTTATACGTTTGGAGGAATGCTCCAGGATTCCGTAGATGTTGAGATTGCCCGCAAGATAGCCAGGATTTGTCAGCAACCCCATTATGTTATCCGTGTGACTGATGACTTCATTTCCCAGTTCCCCATTTTGGCCGAGAAAACAGTATATATTACTGATGGAGCCATGAACGTCAGTGGTGCAGCCGATCTTTTTGCCAATCAACGGGCCAGGGAAATTGCGCCTGTGCGCCTGACAGGAAACTATGGCCAGGAAGTTCTCAGAAGTTCAATTGCATTCAGGCCCAAATTGCTGAACGAACGACTCTTTGACCAGGAATTTGGCCATCTCCTCAGAACTGCCGAACAAACTTATGCTGAAGAACTAAATGAAAACAGACTTTCATTTGTTACCTTCAAGCAGGTTCCGTGGCATCATTTTTCCCGTTTCGCCCTTGAGCAGTCGCAGCTTACCTTGCGGGCGCCGTACTTGGACAACAATCTTGTTGCCCTTGCCTTTCAAACACAGGATACCGCAGTTAACAGCAAGGAGCTTTCTTTACGTCTGATTACCGAAGGCAGTTCTGCGCTGGGGAAAATAGCGACTGACCGTGGTATGCTGTATCGCCCTATACCACTGTGGACAAAAGTGAACCATTTATACCGGGAGTTTACATTTAAGGCTGAATACGCCTACGATTATGGAATGCCTCAGTGGTTGGCGAGTGTTGATGGCGCCCTGTCACCTCTGCATCTCGAAAAGTTTTTCCTCGGAAAGCACAAATTTTATCACTTCCGTATCTGGTATCGAGACAAATTGTCTAGATACGTACGGAATATTTTACTTGACGAAAGTGCTCTCACTAGGCCTTACCTGAGTAGGCGTTTTCTTGAAAAAATGGTGCAGGACCACACCGATGGTCAGGGAAATTATACCCTTGAGATACACTATGCACTCTCCTGCGAATTAATTCAACGGTTGTTAATAGAAACGAACTATTGCGATGAGTGTTGATGTAGTTTAAGGAAGGTGTTTAAGGGCTAAAATCTATTACAGTGTATTGTGAACGAATGCTCACGAGATAAGTGGTGGAAACCTGCATAAGTTGGCGCTAAATGTAGGGAATTTCATGCAATAAAGCGTTAACAAAAATACAATTGAAAGTAGGTCGCGCCTGCCTGCATCGCACTACAAAAGGTATCATAGTGTCTTGGCACATAGTTTGCTAGAATAGCAAATAAAGTCATTCACTCAAAGAGCTCATATCAATTTGGATGGCTAAATGAACTTGACAATCATCATTTTGAATTAACAAGTTCTTCTGCTATGGTATAGATTAGTTTTTTGTATCTGATTGTTTATGAAGAATGATACTTGGCTTTTTTTAAAAAAAATTTGTACCATAACGTATTCAGAAAGAAAGGAGATTTTTTATGATAAATAATTGCTCATTTGTTGGAATGGACAAAAGCAAAATAGTATTTAAGTTGTTCGTTTGTGTTTTTATTATTTTCGGGTTTGTGAACAATGTTTGTGGGGCTTGCATTTGGGCAGACAATACAGGTATGCCCACATCCTGTGCTAATTCAGACGTGGCAGCATGCGTAGCAGATGCATCAAGTAGAATTGGGGATGTAACAATTAATCTCCCTGCTTGTTCTACTACATGGTCTAGCCCATTGACTATAAACATGTCAAATGGATTTACAAAAGTGACCTCACTCAACATTTTAGGCAGTGGTACTATACCCTCATTCGGGAGTGCGGAAATGACTTCAATTAAAGGTTCAGGTCTCAGTTCTGCGATTGTTATTACCGGCACAGCTGATAAGAAATTTCGCATCGCCAACATCAAGTTTACTGGTGCTTTTACGGGATATGACGGTGTTATTTATGTGAAAGGCACATCCAAGCCAAGCACGGGTGGCGGATTCAGGATAGACCATAACAATTTTAACACAACCAGAGCAGCAGGGTCGCCGAGAGGGATCAGAATTTATGGATATACTTATGGGGTTATCGACCACAATAATTACTATATCGGTCATCAAGCAAACACTGTGTGGGAAGGCGTCAAAGCTCAAGCGAATCAATCATGGAACAGAGCTATAAGCGTAGGAACAGAGGACGCCGTGTATTTTGAGGATAATGTGGCCACAAAATCAAATTCGGACGTAAACACAATGTTTTGCGATGGCGAGAACGGTGGACGGATTGTCGTACGATACAACGACATAACAAATTATTATTTGGGTGGGCATGATGCGACAACTTCGGATAGGGGTATAGTCCAGTACGAAGCATATAACAATACGGTGCGTCTAGTAGATGTACAAGCATATTCAGCAGATCCAAGGTTTTTCCTTCGTGGTGGGACACATATTATATATAATAACACCATTCTCGAGACAAGAAACGGAGCGCGGTCAACAAATGGTATGTGGAGTGGAACAACAGCCATAGTTTTGCAAAATGACAGGTCGATGGAAAAGTACCAACATATATCTCCTTGGGGCGACAGATGTGGCTCATCTACGAAAAAGATATGCCTTGGTACAAAGACGGCCGCAATTTCCTGCTCAAGTGATGCTGATTGCGGGGGAGAGGCAGGGTCCTGCCAGAACTTAGACGGGAACGAAGATGGTTCAGGCTATCCCTGTCGTGACCAGATTGGCGTTGCGCCTAACGGCACGATACGTGGTCAGTTGACCAAATACCCGTCATTGTTCTGGAACAACACATATAACGGTAATCCCACTAATCCTGTGGTGAGAGATGATTTCAATAACAAAACCCATATTCAAAACAACAGGGATTTCTGTTACCATGCAACTACAAAACCTTTAAACTGTAGTGGAATAAATAGCACATATAAACCATTCCCTTACCCACATCCGCTGATCACCGACAGTCCCATGCCACCCAGTCCTGACATATCAGCACCCAAAGGATTTAAACTTGTGAAATAAAAAATACAATTGGGTTTGCCAAAGAATTATTTGTTGGTATGCTTCTAGTACATGCAACAAAGATGACCCCGCTTAATTCTTGCAATAACCTGTCAATGAACGTGTAAGATTATTTTGTTGTTTTTTTGTTGCGCAAAAAACCGCAATCGATAGTGTGGTCGAATACATTTGTGCCAAGATGTAGCAGGTGCGATAGTATATGAAAGCGTTTGATGTTACAGAAAGTAATGGTACAGAGCTGATTATAAAGGGTAAATATTTTAAGATTGCTGAAGTCAAAGAAGAATGGGATCAAGATGTTGATGACCCTCAGTCGGTCGCGGATGATCTCAAGAAAAGTGGAATGAGGTTAGACCTCTTTACTTTTGTTCAAAGGTTGCCGGAATCCAGGCCAAAATATGATTTCTTCATGGAATGGGATAACGTCGCAGCGATTCCAATAAAAACCTATCAGTATTGGCAGGAAAATCAGATCACGAAGCAATCAAGAAACAGAATTAAGAAAGCCCAGAAAACGGGAGTAGAGATAAGGCATGTCTGCTTTGACGAAGAATTGGTGAAAGGAATATCGGATATTTATAATGAAGTACGTATCAAACAAGAAAGAAAAAATAAATATTACGGCATGGACCTTGAGACAGTAAGAAGGCTGAACAGCACGTTTCTGGACAGAGCCGACTTTATAGGGGCATATTACCAGAGAGAACTGATTGGCTATATAAAAGTAGTATATACAGACAGATACGCAAGAACCATGGGTATTTTGGGTAAAGAGCGCCACAGAGACAAATCACCAATGAATCTTCTGCTTGCTAAAGCAGTGGAGATATGTGCAGCAAAGAAAGTACCTTTTCTGACATATGCAAAATATGATTATGGAAAATTGGGCAGCGACAGCTTGCAGGAATTCAAAAAATTTAATGGCTTTGAAAACATTATTATTCCCCGCTATTATGTTCCCATAAGCCCGTTCGGTAGCTGTATGTTAACATTAGGGCTTCATAAGGGGGTCAAAAATCTCCTTCCGCAGAAACTGACAAAATATTTGAGAAGAGCCCGTAAAACCCTGTATTCCATAAAATACTCGAAGAGCAAACATTGAATAAAATATTAATAAGCCACCAGGGGTTCCATCAGCTCTTTAGATAATTTAACATCATAATTGCATAGAGCATAAACACAATGTCAAATTAGAATGAGATGTTTTCATGCCCGGTATTTTAGGAATAATAAGTAAAAGATCAAAAGAAGTAAACAATAATGAGCTTGAGTTAATGCGCGGTTTTTTGCACATGGAGGCATTCTATCACAGTGGGAAACTTGCATTTGCCGATTGCGGTGTATACGTGGGTTGGACATGTCACAAAGGAGCTTTTTCTGACTGTGGGCCAATCAATAATGAAAAAAAAGATATTACACTTATTTATTCCGGTGAAAACTTCAATGATCCAGAAGATATGGATGAAATAAAAAAAAGAAACCACTCATATGATAAGAAAAATGCCTCGTATATAGTTCATATGTACGAAGAATGGGGCGAAGATTTTTTGCTCATGCTGAATGGCAATTTTCATGGACTGCTGATAGATCGACGAAATGGAAAGGTTATTCTTTTTAATGATAGATACGGACTCCACAGGCTTTACTATTATGAAGGCAAGGGTGCCTTTTACTTTTCCACCGAAGCAAAGGCAATACTTGGGGTTCTCCCGTCTGATGCGAAGCAGATAAATATACATAGTCTGGCCGAGTTTTTTTCGTACGGATGCGTCCTTGATAACAGATCATTGTTCCAAGATATTTTTTTGCTTCCGGGAGGATCAGCCTGGATATTTGAAGAAGATGGCAGGATTGACAAAAAGACTTACTTCCACCCATCTAATCTGGAGACTCAGCCCTTACTGGAGAACGAGTTTCATTACGAGAGGTTGGTTTACACTCTACAGAAGCTTTTAAAGCGCTATTTCAGGGCAGAAGACAGAATAGGAATACCCCTGTCAAAGGATCTGGGGATAAGGGTAATCCTTGCCAATGCCCTTTATGGACCCGAGAAGGTTCCGTGTTATACGCTCAGTGGGCATTTTGTGAATACCGAAGATTTAAAAATAGCACGACAAATAGCGGAAGTTACAGGTCAGGCGCTGCACATGATAGCGCCTGATGACAATTTTGTTACAGAATATCCCAGGCTGATGCAAGATGTATTGTTTATTTCCGATGGCGCTGTTGATATATCTGGTGCGGCTGAGCTTTATTTTCATGAGCGGGCACGGGAGATAGCTCCTATTCAAGTAACAGGTACCTATGGCGGCGTGGTCTTGAGGAAAGATCGCCTGATACACAGCAGTAGCCTGGATGAACATTTATTTAACCGTGAGTTTTTGAATGTGGTAAAAGAGGTAGCAGGTCGATTCAAAGAGTTATCATCAGACAGTTTAACGTTTAGTTTGAGTAAGGCAATTCCGTGGTCCTGTTCGGGAAAGCTGTCCATAGGCCAGTCTCAAATGGCAGTTAGGACACCATTGTTGGACAATGACCTTGTGGGCCTTATGTACAGAGCCCTTGACGAAGTCAGAGAAGATGAAGGAACTTGTGTGAGGCTGATACGGGACGGAAATCCTCTCCTTGCAGAAAAGACTGATTCCAAGGTAAGAGGAGTTCTGGGTTCTTTGTTGGGTTTCTTGCGAAAACGAGACCATGAGAATTACCCTGCCTATCCGGGACAATGGTTTTGCAATGAACTATCAGGCTGGGTTAGAGAGGTTCTCCTCGACAAACGTTCATTGGAAAGACCACATATCAATAAAAGTTTCCTCGAACAATGTGTTGAAACTCACATACGGGGGGAAAGTGATTATACAAACGAGATTGCTAGTGCTCTTACTGCCGAGCTTGTCAACAGGTTTTTCGTAGACAGTCCTTAATATGTTTAAAGTTTTTTTCGATTTTTATTACTGTTTGTTTGAACACAATAACACCTCAAGAGTTTTGTAGGTATGCCACCTCAACTTGCACTTTTTCTCTGCCTTCTTTTTATAGGTTACATCTTTTGGATAGATATCAAGACAAAAGATGGTCCATCACATGAGTTGTGGATTCCCTTAATATGGATGTTCTTGGCCGGTAGTCGGTATGTTTCTCAATGGTTGAATTGGTCTCCCTCTCAATTAGAGGCCTATCACGAGGGAAGCCCGCTTGATGCCATAGTTTTTACCTTGTTGATTGTTGGCGGCCTGTACGTTTTATCCAGGAGAAAGATTGACTGGAATTTGTTGGTCAGGCAGAATAAATGGATATGGCTTTATTTTCTCTATTGCGGGGTCAGTATTGTATGGTCTGATTTCCCCTTTGTATCATTTAAAAGATGGATTAAAGAGTTAGGCAATCCAATCATGGTACTGGTCATTCTGACCGACAGGCGTCCAGTAGAGGCAATTGACAGCATTTTAAGGCGTCTTGCAGTGGCGTGGCTACCATTGTCGATCGTATTTTTTAAGTATTTTCCTACACTGGGGCGGCAATTCCACGAGAGCACTGGAGAATTGTATGCAACTGGTGTTGGCCAGCAAAAGAATTCCCTTGGCATGTTGTGTTTGATTTGTGGCATTTATTTTTCGTGGAAATATCTTTTGAAATACAAAAATAAGTTTAGATGGAACTGGCAGGAAAATATAGCTGATCTTATCCTCATGGTCTTGACTGTTTGGCTTCTTAATCTTTCCAAGAGTGCGACCGCCATCGTCTGTTTGGTGGTTGTGGTGTTTTTGCTTCTTGCGAGTCGTGTCGAAATGTTTGTTAAAAGGCCAAGAAACATAATAACTTTTCTAGTTGTTTTTATTCCAGTTTTTTTTCTTTTGGAGGTAACCTTTAGTTTGACAGACCTGGTACTTGATCTCCTCGGACGTGACAGAAGCCTCACGACACGGGTGCCCATATGGGTATTTCTCATGGGTATGGTCACGAACCCAATTATGGGTGCCGGCTACTATAGTTTTTGGATGGGCGAACGACTCCAAGTAATATGGGGATTTACGGGAAGGACCATTAATCAGGCCCACAATGGGTATCTTGAACAATATCTGAACCTTGGTTATATAGGTCTATTCTTTACGGGTGCAATTATCTTGGCAGGCCTGCTCAAGGTTAGACGACAGCTTATTGTCGATTACCCCCTTGGTATGTTAAGCCTTTGTTTCATCGTGTCTGCCCTTCTTTACAACTATACAGAGGCTTCATTCTATGGAATAAACAACATGTGGCTACTTTTATTGTTTGGCATAACTGAAGCCAACAGTCAGAAGCACTTTGTCAACGAAACCACGAAACTTGATGCAGCGAATGGCATTAAACAAACTGCATGAGCACAATTCTTTCTAAGGTTGTCAGCAAATACCGTAGGTTGGTGGCCTATCGACTCAATCGACGTATGGTTTCGATAGAGACGCAAGTTCCACTAATTTCCTTTACCTTTGATGATGCGCCAATAACGGCATTTCATACAGGAGGAAATATCTTACATTCCTATGGGGCTAGAGCCACATATTTTGTATCACTTGGATTGCTCGGCGCAACCACAGAAGTTGGAACCATCGCGTCTATTGATGACCTCTTGCGTGCAGTTAATGAGGGACATGAGCTTGGTTGCCATACATTTGATCATCTTTATACATGGCAAACAAACCCCAAAAAGTTTATTGAGTCGATTACAAGGAACAAGCTGGTACTCGAGTCAATTATACCCGGAATCTGTTTCAAAACGTTTGCATATCCGATAGGTGTGCCAAGGCCATCTGTCAAGTCACAACTTGAAAAACATTTTCTTTGTTGCAGGGGTGGGGGGCAGATACCTAACGTGGGATTTGCAGATCTGAATCTTCTTAAGGCGTATTTTATTGACAAGAGAAATAACGTGGATATTGAATCGATAAAAAAGATAATCGATCACAGCATTTCATCCTCAGGATGGCTCATTTTCGCAACACATGATGTTACAGAGAAACCATCACCATACGGTTGTACACCTCACTTCTTCACAGAAGTTGTCAAATATGCCGCTCAGTCGGGTGCGGTGATATTGCCTGTTATTGATGCCCTTGAGAGGCTTCAGCTCGCTAAAGAGACCAGGATTGAATAAACACAAGAATGATGCCTTTTATTTTGGGTCTATTGCTGTGTATCCAGATAGCCGGGTTTGCATACACTGCAAATGCAAATGTACAACTTCCTGATGGAATAAAAGCTGTCTGGAACATAAAAAAGGCTTTTCGGGAGACCACCGCAACCCGTGAACGTGTCTGCCTGAATGGTCTATGGCGATGGCAACCAGCGAAGGAAATAGCGGCTGAGGTGCCATCAGGCAGTTGGGGTTATTTCAAGGTGCCCGGTTCCTGGCCGGGAATTACCAGCTACATACAAAAAGATTCACAACGGATTTATTACCATCCAGATTGGGCGGGCAATAATCTGCGGGAAACCCGGGCTTCATGGTACCAGCGGGAAATTACCATCCCCCGCGGATGGAATAACTGTAGGGTTGCTTTGTCGGTAGAATATCTGAATTCCTATGCAGCGGTCTACCTGGACGGCAAGCACGTGGGAGAAATCAGATTTCCTGGAGGCGAGATTGATCTGACATCGATTTGCAGAGTAGGCAACAAACATGTCCTTACAATGCTCGTTGTAGCGATGTCTTTAAATGATGTTATGCGCTCGCACAGGGATAAACCCCTGACCGGTGACAATAAAGGAACCATAGCGCGCCGTGGTCTTTGCGGCGACATTTTTCTGGTCGGGGAATCGTGTGCTGCTCGGATTGGTGATGTGAAGGTTGATACCTCTTTCCGGAAAGAAGAGATTTCTGTCAGCGCCGCCCTTAAGAATCTAAATACGGATGGCGAATATACGCTGTACGCCTGCATATATGACAAGGGACGTATCGTTAAAAAATTTAACAGTACGGCTTTCAGGAAGGGTGATCTCAAAAACGGTCGCATTTCGTTCAAAAGTAAGTGGAAACCGGATAAACTCTGGGATATTCATACACCGCAAAATATTTTTAACCTTCGGCTTTCCCTCATGGAAATCGGGGATAAGCTGTTGGACACAGCCCATGATGTGCGATTCGGGTTCCGGGAATTTTGGATTGAAGGCAGGGATTTCTACCTTAACGGTACAAGAATTTTTCTTTCCTCTGTTCCGCTTGACAACGCACAGGCAGGCGCAGCGTGGGCAACTTATACGGCTGCAAAAGAGAGTCTTCTACGGTTAAAAAGCTTTGGTATTAACATGGTATACACACATAATTATGGTTGTGAACCGGGCTCTCACCTGAGTTTTGCAGAGATTCTGAAGGCCACTGATGATGTTGGAATACTCGTATCCTTCTCACAGCCCCATTTCAAACACTATGAATGGAACAACGCGGACGCTGAACAAAAAAATCATTACGCCAGGCATGTGGAATACTATGTGAAGGCTGTGCAAAACCATCCTTCAGTGGTGATGTATTCCATGAGTCACAACGCAACAGGTTATAATGAAGACATGAACCCTGACCTGATTGATGGAATCAACAGCTTACGGGACCAGAAATCATCAAAGAATGCTAAGCTGGCCTTGCGGGCGGAGTCTATCGTGAAACGCCTCGACCAGAGCCGAATCATTTACCATCACTCGTCAGGCAACCTGGGTTCCATGCACACGACCAATTTCTATCCTAACTTTGTACCTGCGCAGGAGCTTTCGGATTGGTTTGAGCATTGGGCACTAGGCGGGGTTAAGCCTCTGTTTACGTGCGAATTTGGTGCACCATTTTCCTGGGACTGGACCATGTACCGGGGGTGGTACAAAGGCAAACGTGCTTATGGGAATGCCAAAGTACCCTGGGAGTTCTGTGTTGCGGAATGGAACTCACAGTTTTTAGGCGACCGTGCCTTTAAAATAAGCCCAATGGAGAAGGAGAATTTACGGTGGGAAGCAAAGCAATTCAGGCTGGGCAGTGTCTGGCATCGGTGGGATTACCCCCATCGTGTAATGTCCAGGGATTTTGACGATCGCCACTCAGTATTTGCTATGTACTTTACGGAGAGTTGGCGAGCCTTTCGCACCTGGGGAGTGTCTGCAATTTCTCCTTGGGAGTTCGGCCACTTATGGAAGGTGCGTGGAGGAGTTGCCAGGGACAGGTCAGAGCTTCTTGTTGATTGGGAGAATTTGCAGCGGCCGGGTTTCAGTCCTGACTACATTGAAGATCGATACGAAAGGATGGATCTGGCATTTGAAAGAAGAGACTGGATTCCAACGGCTGCAGGTGAAGCTATCATTCGGAACAACCAGCCTCTCCTGGCTTATATCGGAGGCAAACGTGATCGGTTTACGGGCAAAGATCACAATTTTTTCCCAGGAGAAACAGTTGAGAAGCAGATTATTATCATAAACAATTCCCGCGAGACTGTATCAGCTAAATGTGAATGGATCTTCAACCTTCCGCGAGCCGTGAAGGGAAGCAAGAAGATTACCGTAAGAACAGGCGAACAGGAGCGTATCCTCCTGAGTCTTGATCTGCCGGATGAGCTTGTTCCAGGGGCATACAAACTAAAAATTGTAGTTAAATTCAGTACAGGAGAAGTTCAGGATGATTCTTTTGTAGTTCACGTTTTATCCCAGGTTTCCCCTTTAAAGATGAAGGGGAGGGTTGCCCTGTTTGATCCTAAAGGTGAAACGGGAAGTTTGATGAAAACCCTGGGAATCGAGTGCAAGCAAGTCAGTGTGGATGCAAACTTTAACGGCTTCGATATACTCATCATTGGCAAAGGCGCTTTGACTTTAAAAGGGCAGGGTCCTGACCTGAGCCGTGTGCGTGAGGGATTGAAGGTGGTCGTCTTTGAGCAGAAGGCTGATGTTCTGGAAAAGAGGCTTGGGTTTCGCGTGGCAGAATACGGGTTACGGAACGTTTTTCACCGGGTGGTTGACCACCCTATTCTCAATGGAATTTCAGCAGAACATCTGCGAGACTGGCGAGGAGAGGCGACAATCCTTTCGCCGAGGTTGGCATACCAGCGTAGCAGCCGCTTTGACAATGCACCATCGGTTAAATGGTGCGGTATTGAAGCCACACGGGTGTGGAGGTGTGGGAATCGAGGCAATGTTGCATCTGTTCTTATTGAAAAACCCCATCGCGGTGATTTTCTTCCTGTAGCAGACGGTGGTTTCAGTCTGCAGTACAGTCCCCTTTTGGAATATCGTGAAGGCAAAGGGTTCATTTTTTTCTGTCAGATGGATGTTACGGGGCGGACAGAGAGTGAACCAGTTGCGACCAAAATGGCTCGAAATATTCTTCAATATGTGTCTGATTGGAAACCGAAAAAGACACGAAAAGCTGTTTACGTTGGAGACAATCTCGGAAAAAAACATCTTGAGGCAGCAGGTATCCCTCTCGAGAGCATCAGTACAAGAACTCTGACAACAGATCATGTTATGATTGTCGGCCCGGGTGGTGGCAAAGAACTTTCAATGCAAGCCAGACTCTTCAATGATTGGTTGAAGGAAGGGGGCAACATTCTGGCGATTGGTCTCGATGATGGAGAGACAAACGCATTCCTGCCAAAAAAAATAAGCATGAAAAGAGCAGAGCACATAGCCGCTTTTTTTAAAAGTTCTGGTAAAGACTCGGTTTTTGCAGGGATTGGGCCCGCGGACATCCACAACCGTGACCCGCGTGTTTTGCCTCTTATGTCAGAAGGTGATTCGTTGCCGGGCAATGGTGTTCTTGCCAGTGCAGAAAAAACAAATGCAGTCTTTTGCCAGTTGGTTCCCTGGCAATTTGACTATACGAAGCAGAATACCAAACGGACATATCGCAGGACTTCGTTTCTCCTTTCACGGTTGCTTGCCAATATAGGGGTGAGAGGGTCGACTCCACTTCTGCAGCGTTTTTATACTCCGGTGATTACCAACTGGGAGAAAAGATGGTTGAATGGTTTGTATCTGGATTTTCCGGAAGAATGGGATGATCCATATCGCTTTTTCAGATGGTAACAAACACGATGTCTAAGCTTGTTTCAATTCTGATACCCTTATACAACGCGGAACAATGGTTCTGGGAAACCATGGAGTCGGCCCTATCCCAAACATGGCCAAACAAGGAAATAATCATTGTCGATGATGGGTCTACAGATAATTCGTTAAAAATTGCAAGACAATATGAAAGTAAGAGCGTAAAGGTAATAACCCAGGAGAATCAAGGCGCTGCTGCGGCGAGGAACAAGGCATATGAATATGCGCAGGGCGATTATATCCAGTGGCTTGACGCAGACGATCTTCTCGCGCCTGACAAGATTGAGAAGCAAATGGCGGTGGCAGAAGAGGATGAACCGAGAATATTGCTAACCTCATCATGGGCAAAATTCTATTATCGATACAAAAAGGCCAAATTCATACCTGACAATCTCTGGCAGGATCTTGAGCCTGCAGACTGGCTTATCACAAAATTCAACGAGAATGTATTCATGAATCCTGCTGTATGGCTTGTGAGCCGTGAATTAACGGATTTGGCTGGCCCCTGGGATGTGAGAACAGCACCGGATGACGATGGAGAGTATATTGCTCGGGTGGTAGTTGCCTCTAAAAAGGTCAGATTTGTGCAAGAGGCAAGATGTTATTACAGAAAAAGTAACCCAAAGAGCCTTAGCAAAGATCCTTCAGATAAAGCTCTTCAGGGCATCCTTCTTTCAATGCGTATGAGTACAGGGTATCTATTATCCCTTGAAGACAGTGAGAGAACCAGGGCAGCCTGCCTTCGGGTGCTTCAGGTCGGCGCAGGAACATTCAGCCGGGGCCGCGGAGATATTTTGAAAAAGGCTGATGAACTTGCTATCGAACTGGGAGGACGGTTGTTACCCCCTGTTGTTGACTGGAAATATGCTTTTGCGAAAAAGGTGCTTGGCCAGAATCTGGCAAAAAGAACGAAGATGACATCGGCAAGAGTGAAACAGACTATAGCGTGGAACTGGGATAAACTGTTGTACAATCTATCAGGGAAACGTACATGAAGCCAATGGAATCGGACGCATTAGATTGCAGAGCGCTTGAAGAAATTCAAATAAGTGCCGTAATTCCGGTCTATAACCGGGAAAAAACCATAGCCCGTGCCATAGAAAGCGTGCTTGCACAGGAATACCCTCCTGCTGAAATAATAGTGATAGACGACGGATCCAAAGACGCTACCAGGGAAATAGTTCAAAAGTACGGTGACAAGGTGCGGTATGTTTACCAGGACAATGCA
This sequence comes from Syntrophorhabdus sp. PtaB.Bin027, assembly GCA_002067585.1. Taxonomy (GTDB): domain Bacteria; phylum Desulfobacterota; class Syntrophorhabdia; order Syntrophorhabdales; family Syntrophorhabdaceae; genus Syntrophorhabdus. The sequence continues at coordinate 18,892 of MVQO01000179.1, read as the reverse complement.
GGTGTTGCGGCAGCCAGGAATCGGGGCGTTAGTGAAGCAAAGTTCGGATGGATAGCATTTTTAGACTCGGATGATTATTGGCTGCCCCATCATCTCAAACATATTGTTTATGCAATGCATGACACAGAAGAAAAGGCGGTGCTCTATTTTTCTGATATTGAACACAATGTAAATGAGAAGGGCGGTTCATACTGGGATTTTTGCGGATTCAGCATTAGTGGGAGGTACGAATTCAGACAGGATGCAAGCAGGTATGCCCTCGGGCTGAGAAGGCAACCCATGATGCTGCAAGCAAGTGTAATACAGCGTCAAATTTATATTGAAGCAGGAATACCGAAGGCCTTGGTGACCAGGGAAGACACCTTCTTTTTTTACAGGGTATGTTTGTTTTACCCGGCTTGTGCAGTTTCTGGGATTGGAACGGTCATGTCATCAGATGATGACAGAGGCGGACGCCTGACTGTTGCGCTGGACAGCAAAACGCCCAGATATCATGATTGCACTATTTTACTTTATAAAGAGTTATGGCGCTATAACAACATGATGAACCCTGATCAACGGAAAATAATCGAAGAGAGCTTTGTCCGGGCTCATTTGGATTATAGCCGATTATTTCTTAAAAAGAAGCAATTTTTCAATGCCATGAAGAAGGTTCTTGGAGGTTTCAAAATTAACACTTTGGTGGCCTTAAAATGGATAATCAAAGATTTGAAATCTTACGTTTTGAAAAGACTATGAAAAAGAGCAAAGGGACATATCGCTTTGTAACGCTTGTCCGAACAAGCAATAGGGTTGTCGTTTTAATGAAATGGTTTGTTTTTGTTCGAATCAGCTATACCCTTTTGGTGGGATAAGCCCTCAAGATGTATTCTCGACAAATGCGAGTAGATAATAAAAACAATGGAGCTTTTTTTAATGACGTTGACCTGAGTGATCTCAGAAAAAAGTCGATACGTGGTGGGGCTATTTCGATTGGTAATCAAGCCCTTAAATTTTTGCTGCGCGCCGGCAGCACTGTTGTGATGGCACGCCTCCTTACACCTTCCGATTTTGGTCTTGTAGCAATGGTTTCCTCGTTCATTGGATTTGTCACCATGTTCAGAGATTTTGGATTATCTATCGCAACCATTCAGAAGCAGTCCATTACAGAAGACCAGTTGACAGGTCTCTTCTGGGTGAATGTGTTATTAGGTTTAATAGCTATGACAGTATGTTTCGCCTGCGCACCAATAATTGGTTTTTTTTATGGAGAGCCTCGTGCGCAAAGTATAACTATAGCATTTGGTGGGATTGCAATCATAAGCAGTTTGGGTGCGCAACATTCAGCAGTTTTAGAGAGACAAATGAGGTTTGGGACACTTGCGGCTCGGGATCTGTCTGCTTTGCTGGTAGGTGTAATCTGCGGGATTATTTCAGCTTTTTTTGGATTGCGATTTTGGGCTTTGATTATCATGCAGGCTGCCAATACAATCTCAGGGACAATCTTTTTATGGTTGAAATCGGGATGGAGGCCGGGGTTTCCGAAGCGAGCAGCAGGCCTTCGTAAGCTCTTAGAGTTCGGTGGGGCTCAAACCATCTGTAGCATGTTGGCTTTCGCCAACCACAATATGGATAATATTCTGATAGGCAAATTTCTTGGTGGAGCTGCTGTTGGATTCTACTCAAAAGCTCAAGCGCTTTTGAACACACCCCTGGCGCAGATTCTTCCTCCGGTTATGAAAGTGTCAACCCCTATGTTTTCAAGGCTTATTATTGACCCCAGCCAATTCAGAAGGGCTACCATCAAATTAACGGAGATCCTGTGTTTTGGGGGTTCTATTCTGGTTATGGTAATTTTCTCGAACGCTGACTGGATTGTACTTTTGATGCTCGGTAACCAATGGATAGAAACGATACCGGTTTTTAAATTGCTTGCCATATTTGGTTTACTGGAACCCATATCATGGCTGCTCGGAACTATTCTCGTGGCCTCAGGAAAACCTAATAGTATGGCGGTTTGGTGGGCTGTTACGGTTGTCGTTGTTCTCGCATGCATCCTCGCAGGGTTGCCCTGGGGTATAATGGGAGTTGCAGTGGGATTTGTGTTGAGTGGAATTGTCACTCGTCTTTGGCTTGTTTTTTTTGTGAGCAAAAAAATCGGCATGTCCGGTTTAAAGTTGATTTTGGCTTGTGCCCCTTTTGTTGTAACAGCTTGCGGGGTGTCAATTCTAATGACATTTCTAAGGACAGTCTGGGAACCTCAAAATGTGTTAATAGGGGTCGCATCGTTCGCCCCGTTCGGAACAGGTGTATATATCCTTGTCTTGTTCTGTATTCCTAAGACTCGAGAATTTTTACGGAACTTATACCAAATGGGATTCCTTGCGTTTCACAGCCTAAAGAGCAATTAATAGATATTCCCAGGCAAGGCCTTCATTTATGCTTTGTCGTTTGTAGCCCTTCGTAATTTTGAAGTTAACTTCATTCAGTAGACAGACCCGCAAAATTGGAAAAAACTGATACTTTTAAGTGCCAAGCCACTTCTGACTGTAGCATTCTGATCACCGTTTCCCTCTTGCTGGTTCTGATGGCCTCTGGATTCTGGTTTCGGATGTATGCTCTTGGCGATCGCCAGTTGGCTCAGGATGAATACTATTTTGTAACAAGTGTGCGCAATATCCTGGAATTCGGTTTGCCCAGATATTCAGATGGGGGGTATTATGTTCGGGGAATGTTCCCGCAATACCTGACAGCTATATCAATTTATTTGTTCGGCGACACAAATTTTGCATATCGTTTGCCTGCTGCACTCTTTGGAACAGGGACAATTGCCATGTCTTATTTCCTGGGCCGCCAGTTTCTCGAACGAACATGGAGTATATTGCTGGCAATGATCCTCACCTTCTCGTCCTGGGAAACAGAATTCTCTAAATTTGCACGAATGTATGCTCCATTTCAGTTTGTGGCTGTTTGTTTTTTCTGGTCTTTGTACCGGCATTCTTTTGACGAAACTTCTATCAAAAGATATTTCGCAATTGCAGTTGCAATGGTCGGAGTTTTAACTCATGAGTTGTTTTTATTTGTTGCAATCTTCTTGTTTCTGCCCGTTCTGACCTGGCTCGATAAAAACTGGCGAGAGAGGCTTCGAGGGCAGAGACTTTATATTGTGATGAGCATAATTGTACTCCTCATAGGCGTTTTTCTGGTTAAATATCCCTTTCGTTTTATTGGTGTGACTAACCCTTTGCCTGCTGATTTCATAAAAGAGGGCCAAATGGTTCCGCCCTGGTTAGCTTTTGGGGCGGATTTATTTGGCAAGAACTTATTTTTGGTTGCCGGAGTTCTCCTGGCAGTCTGCATAGCCGGCTGGTATGGTTACTACATTTTTCGAAAGCGTGCACGAGTCGATATGGAAGAACGAGTGCTATGCGGTCTAATTGCTGTTGCGGCATGTTGTGCTGTATTTCATCAGTTTGCTCTTTGTACTGTGATCATGTTTATTGTTTTACTGAGAAAGCCAAAGATTTTTCTTGAAAAACCACACATATATTTTCTTTTCTTACTGTTTGTATTTGCGTTTTTTTGGCTTGTGTCGCTATGGTTAAGTCAATCATGGAATGACGCAGATGGTGTGATGAATACGGTGAAGGCTTATCGGAGGTCAATACGCCAGCAATTTTTTGTATTCCCGGATCTATACTTGCCGGTCATCAATAAATGGGCAAGAACACTACCGATACTGGGGTTTTGTCTTGGGCTTGCAGTTGTATATCAGATAATCCGGATTCGCAAATCAACTTTAGAAGTTATTTTGAAGAACCCGGCTATTCCTGTTGTGGTTGTTGTTGTCCTTATGGGAGTTCAGCCGCCAAATTTTTTTGAGACGAGGTACATGTACTTCCTGTATCCATTAGTCCTGTGCGTCGCTTTGTTGTCTGCCGGACAGGTTGCTGAAGCACTGGGACGTTATTTTACGAAGTCCAAAAGAATTACGAAGTATATAATTATTGGGTTGTGTTTGTTTGGTTTTTCCTTGACTGAGGATTTTGACACATTTCACCTGTGCCATGCCAATTCGGATGCGGTGGCTTATAGGACTGGCAAGTATGAACGATTCTCTGATCACTGGTATCAGAGATGGGATTTTGAGTGGCCTGCAGAGTTTTTGAATAGAGCAACATATGATGGTGATACTATCATCGTGTCACGAGATGTCGATACTCTTGGATTTTATCTGTCCCGGGAATACACAATCTATTTCCCCAGAGATGCAGCGGATTACGAGGTTGTAAGCCGTGACCGTGGAACAAGAGAGTTGTGGTCAGGTAAGCCCATGATAAGTTCAATCCCCGAGGTCATTGATCTTGCACGAAATTCAAAACGTGTCTGGCTCGCCCTTTACCCGGGATGGGGTTCGTTGAAGCTGGATCCTGAATCAGTCTGGCCAGGACAGGTCAAAGATGTTCAGGTGTTTATACCGGGACGTGATAGGAGAGTGGAAGTCTGGAAAATAGAAATAAGATAAGGCAATGCAGAATTCTATGATTCTTGTTGATGCCCACGTCCATCTGTATCCGGACGTACCTGCAGACAATGTTTTTGATGCGGCCTACAAAAACTTTTCAGCAGCCGCTGCTGATAAAAAAAGTCAGGATAACTTCTTTGGTGTGTTAATGCTGGCAGATGAGGATGATACTGCAGTTTCAGGTCTATCTTTATTCTGGCAATATGAGCAGCTTAGCGAAAATGAAAGTTTTCTGGCGAAACGAAACGACGGACACCTATTGTGGGTGATTCGTGGACGGCAAATCGTGACTGCTGAAGGTTTAGAGGTTTTGGCACTGGCTACAAACACTGTTTTCAAGGATGGTGACTCCATACGTGATGTGATCGAAAACGTGCGCGCATCTGGCGCCATACCTGTGCTACCCTGGGGGGTTGGCAAGTGGACCGGGAAACGAGGAAGAATAATCAGTGATCTTATCTCTGACTGTCGAGACCGAGAGTTTTTTCTCGGAGATAACAGTGGTCGTCCGCGTTTTTGGCGACATCCCAGGCATTTCGAACAGTCAATACAAAAAGGAATCCCAATACTGCCAGGTAGTGATCCATTGCCGGTTGCAGGGGGATACTTGAAGACTGGCAGCTTTGGTTTCAGTGTAAACGGAAACCTTGACACGAAGTACCCTTCTGCAAGTTTGCGTTCTTTGATTACAGATGATAAAGCCATCTTGAAACCTTATGGGAAGCTGGAAGATTTCCGGCACTTTGTTTTTAACCAGTTTAAAATGCAATTGCGTAAACGTCTAATGCACCCCCCTCATAATTAACGATATAAGCGAACAGGCTACATAAACATTTTGTATAGCTATGAGGAGAGCCCCCGAACGTCTTGTAGAAAAACCCTTCGATTTGTTAATCATCGGCGGTGGGATATACGGTGCTACTCTTGCCTGGATGGCATCCTCAGCCGGGTTAACCACGGCTCTGATTGAGAAGGGTGATTTTGGGGAAGCAACTTCTGCCAACACTCAGAAGATTATTCACGGTGGAATGCGCTACCTTCAGAGTTTAGATCTATCCAGGGTTATGGAATCGGTCAGAGAGCGCAAGCGCATGTTGCAGCTTGCCCCCCATCTGATTGATCCGTTGCGATGCATCATGCCCATTTTCGGATACGGAATCAAAGGAAAAGAGGTTTTGACTGCGGGTTTATCTTTTTATAATCTGATCAGCCATAGCAGGAATGATGGTATGCCGGCTTCCAAAGCCATACCACCCTGTAGGGTATTATCTAAGGCTGATACCCTTCAGTTGCTTCCCGATCTGCAGACTCAGGGTTTGAGAGGGAGTGCGGAATGGCACGATGCCATATGCATGAACACAGAAAGGATGGTGCTCGGTTTTATAAGATCAGCTTACAATTCTGGTGCCGGGATAGCCAATTACGTGCTCGCTGAAAAAATGGAACGAAAGAATACTCATTATGTGTCGGTGACGTGCAGGGACCTCATAAGAAATACGAATTTTGATGTTGTTGCACAAAAGGTGGCCAATTGTTGCGGTCCCTGGATCAGAGACCTGATAAAACCCGCAGAAGCTGAAAAACAATTGCACGATCTTCATTTTGTGGCTGGTGTCAACGTGATTACACGAGCCATATTTTCTCACAGGGTAGCTGTTGGATTGCGAGATCCAGCGGACCCGGCAAGCAGGCTTTATTTTGTCGTACCATGGAGAGGCCATTCACTTCTTGGGACAGAATGGTTTGCCTATAAAGGCAATCCTGGAGAATTCAAGATTAAGGAAGAGCATTGCGCTGAATTACTCAAGGGTTTTAACAAAGCTTATCCTCCTGCTAATCTTGGCCTCCACGATGTACAGCATGCCCTTGGCGGACTCGTCCCGGGTAGTTTAACTCGTAGTTCAACTGGACCCCAATTAAAACCCTGGAACCATTTTCGGCTTCTTGACCACAGTGAATTTGGTCAGAGACGCGTTGTAAGCGTAATTGGTGTCAAATATACCACAGCGGCCGGTGTGGCCCGACGTGTGCTTGGTTTCTTATTTCCTGAAAGATATATTGAAAACTATGTTACAGCTACAGGCTTCTCCACTGCAGATGACAAACCAGAACGTTTACCAAATTTGCAAACCCGTTGGGATTCTGTCTTTGGTGAATCGCAGGTTAGACGAATCGCGTCAACATACGGGCCATTCGCTGAAGATGTTCTCAAATCTGCTTCCCAGTGTGTAAGTATATCTGCAGGGAAAGACAATGGCATTGATCTTGTTCGGGGCGAGGTTGCCTATGTGATTGAGAATGAAATGGCCCTGACCCTGGATGATATTGTGAGACGCCGGACAGACAGAGGCACAGACGGCTTGCCTCCGGAAGATGAATTGGTTCGGGTGGCCGATTATGCAGCCTCTTTTTTGGGTTGGACTCAGATATATAAGCTGAAGGAAATAGAAGATCTGAAAAAGCATTACCTGCAATTTAACTGATATTATGAAAATACTGGTGCTTGCACCACACCCGTTTTTTCAAAATCGAGGAACGCCCATCGATGTCTTACTTGTCCTCCGGGGGCTTGCTGAGCGTGATGGGACGGAAGTTGATCTGCTCACTTATAATGAAGGATCAGATGTTTCACTGCCTAATCTCAGCATTCACCGCACTCCAAATTTGAGAATAACCCGGCATATCCGTCCAGGATTTTCTTTGAAAAAGATTATATGTGATTTCTTTATGCTTGTTCAAGCCTGGAGGATGGTTGGTAAGCGTCGTTATGATCTCATTCACGCTGGAGAGGAAGCTGTTTTTATTGCTATGTTGATGAAATTCCTGTATGGGGTTCCCTATGCGTATGATTTGGATTCTTCAATTGCCCAGCAGATGATTGAGAAAATACCTCAACTGTCGATTTTTGCACGCTTGTTCAATTGGTGGGAAAAGATGGCAATAGGCAACAGCCTTATCAATCTGCCGGTATGCAATGCACTGGCTGACTTGTGTGACCGCAATGGCTCTCAGAAAACTGTGGTTATCCATGACATCTCACAGTTGAAGAACCCGGATTTACCAAACTCAGGCAGACTCAAAAAAGAATTAGGCATCAATAATTTAATCCTTCTCTACATTGGTAATCTTGAGGTATATCAAGGGATTGATCTGCTCCTTGAGAGCTTTAAATTGGCCTGTGCGACAACGGACAAGGTTGATTTGGTTATTATAGGTGGAACACAGGAGGACATCAAGCACTACGGAGAGAAAGCAAGAAGACTGGGAATTGAGACAAAGACACATTTCATAGGGCCCAGACCATTTGAAGAGCTGGATGAATACCTTGCGGAGGCTGATATTTTAGTTGCTCCACGAATTAAGGGCATCAATACACCGATGAAAGTCTTTCCTTATCTGCATTCCGGAAAGCCTGTCCTTCTCACGGATTTATATACACACAGCCAGGTTATTCCAAAAGATGTAGCCTGTTTAGCACCAGCAGATCCGGTCAATTTTTCAAAGGAAATTGTGAAGTTGAGCGAGGACGAGCAACTTAGGGCACGCCTGGGACAAAAGGGAAAAAGTTTCGTTGAAAAGGAACACACTTATGTTGCTCACCAGCGCAGACTGCACGGAGCTTATGATTGGATTGAACAAAAAATTAAGAAAAAAGACCCGCTGGGGAGAAGTGGTAAAGGAGTGGGTGAATGAGAATACTCGTAACGGGAGGCACAGGCTTCACTGGTGCCGCTCTTGTCCTGCGGCTGCTCTCTGCTGGCCATTCTGTAAAGTCGCTGGATTACCAGAAAGGTATTGCCTGGGATAAGCTCGAAAAAGAGGGAGCAGAACTCATCGTTGGTAGTGTCACGGATAAATCTGATGTTGCAAAGAGCATGCAGAACGTTGACATGGTATTCCACTTAGCCGCTGCTTTCAGGGAACTTAATGTGCCTGATAAACATTATTATGATGTTAACGTAAATGGCACTCGGAATGTTTTGGAGGCGGCAGCAAAGAGGAACGTGCTCAAGTTTGTTTACTGCAGCACCCAGGGTGTCCACGGGCATGTAAGCAATCCTCCCGGTGACGAGAATTCTCCTATTTCACCTGCGGACTACTACCAGCAGACCAAATATGAGGGCGAGTTGGTGGTTCACGAATTTATGAAACAGGGGATGAATGCTGTAATTATTCGCCCAACAGCTATTTATGGACCAGGTGACCCCGGTAGATTCCTGATGATTTTCCGCTGGGCAAAAAAAGGCTATTTCCCCATGTTTGGCAGCGGAATGACGTTCTACCACCCTGTTTACATTGATAACCTGATCGATGGTTTTATGCTGACCTTAGATTCAGACAAAGGCAGGGGGGAAACATATTTGATAGCTGACGAAGAATACCTGCCGATAAATGAGCTCGTTCGGAAGACCGGCGATGCTATGAGGATTAAAGTGAGAATAATTCATCTGCCTATTATGCCGCTTGTTCTGGCAGGGCATATTTGTGAAAAGATATTCAAGCCAATTAACTGGACTCCCCCGCTCTTTCCCAGACGGGTAGACTGGTTCCGACAGGTGAGGGCCTTCAAAATTGACAAGGCAAAACGTGAACTTGGTTATAAGCCTTCAGTTGACATTGATGAAGGACTTCGCCGAACAGCCATGTGGTATACGAAAGAACGATATATATGATAGGACTGTGGAACTTGTCTGAGTTACAGAAACAGGTGACTGAGACGTCAGGTGTTAGATCTAAAGGAATAGATTATTGAAAGATATAAAAATTACCAGGACACATAAGGACATTACAGGCAATAAAAGCATTGTTCGTCGATACCAGGATTCTATAGTTGGAAGTAGATCCGTACTCTATTGTTTATACTATGAAATGTGCATGATGATGTCGATAATCCCTGGTGCATGCGGACTTTTGCTGAGAAAGTTTTTCTGGCCACTCCTCTTTAAATCGTGCGGAAAAGGGGTTCTCTTTGGTTCACAAATCATTCTGCGTCACCCCAACCGCATATCCATCGGTGACAGGGTCGTTATCGGGGAGGGTTGTGTTCTCGATGCGAGAAACCCCTCAGAAGACATTGCTATCAGATTGTCAGACGACTGCATGCTTTCAACTCATGTGCGCATTGCATGCAAGAACGGAGTGGTACGCATAGGGTCTCGCTGCGGAATTGGTGCCCAAACGATAATTCATGCCGGCAAAGATAATCCCGTAACTATCGGTGAAGACGTGGCTTTAGGGCAGCAGTGTTACATTACAGGTGGGGGGAGTTACGCCCTCGACAGAACCGACATACCCATAGCTCAGCAGGATACCAGGATCACAGGAGGTTCTGTGCTGGAGAACGGTGTGTGGTTGGGTGCCAGGGTGGCTTTGCTGGGAGGAGTTATCGTTGGTTCCGGCGCTGTTGTAGGAACGGGCGCAGTGGTAACAAAAAATATTCCTCCAATGGCTATTGCAATGGGTGTACCGGCCAAAATAAACAAGATGAGGAAGGGAAAATCCCCTTAATGGAATTCAGGCGAAAGAAGAATCTACAACGGGTTCTGTCGATCTGCAGGTTTTTACTAGGAATAGCTCTCCTGGTTGGCCTGTTACTGTGGGATAATAACGCACAACGCCTCTGGAGGCTTGTACGAACTGTCAGGCTGGAAATTGTTATTGTTCTGTTCCTTGTTGGCTTCACACTGAACTGGATAAGCTGCCTGAAGTGGAGACTTTTCCTAAAGGAAAGGAGATTCAATGTTTCGCTTTTCCGATTGTTGAGCCTGTATTTTATTGGAAAGTTTTTCAGTAACTTTATACCGAGTATGATTGGGGGGGATTTGACAAGAACTTATTTGCTCGGCAGACAGATCAACTCCCACTCCCAGTCATTTGCCAGTGTTTTTCTGGAGAGATTCACGGGGTTGATTGCCCTGATAGTTCTTGCTGTCTTTTTTTTCGTGATAAACACGAAGATGCTCAAGGAACCCACGATTGGCTTCGCGATTGTTTGCATTGCCTCTGGTTCCTTCCTTTCGATCGGATTGTTATTTAACAGAAGACTGGTTGAATGGTGCATGGCAAAGTTTAGCTCTGTCTTTTTTCTTAAGGTTATTTTTCAAAAGATTTCGGTATTGCAAAACGATATTTTGTACTTCAAGGGCAAGTATAGGCTTCTCATGAAGGCCATGGCATACTCCTTTATATTTCACTTCATGACAAGCGTTAACGTCTATTTGTGTTGTCTGGCGATCAATTTTGACCCATCTTTTTTGGATATTGCTGTGATTACCCCCGTTATCCTTCTGTTAAACACCTTGCCTGTATCTCCAAACAATATTGGATGGTGGGAATGGACCTTTACCATCCTTCTTGCTGAAGCAGGAGCCGGCCCAACTGAAGGTTTGGCTGTAGGATTGATGTTAAGGGCAATATCCCTGCTATTTTCTTTGTCAGGCGGAGCATTGTTCCTGTTTGGAAAGGCCGGCAAAAGAACAAAGGAAAGAGACTTTGAAGAACAGGAGACATTGGCAGGTTTACCATCCTCCCGTTTAGATTATTAATGACCATATGCTTAATCATTGTGGTCTTTCGTGGGAATAAAGGAATTGGGGAATTTCCCGGTTAATCTTCAACCAATTTCCTGGGTTAGAACCCAATAATTGTTCAACATTTAAAGAAACATGCTATAATTTGCATATAATAATGAAACGTATGGCTCACCAGACAGGAAGAGAGGAGTGTGTATGCGAAATCATATAAAATGTAGCTCAGTTATCAAAGGGCTTGTTTTTTGGACTCTTCTAACTTGCCTGTTACCTTTCTTCTCCTACGGCCAAACGTGCTCATACCGGGTGTTGCCTCTTGGGGACTCAATTACTCTGGGTGTTGGAAGCTCAGATTTGTCCAGCTATAGAAAGTCACTTGCTAGCATGTTAGATATAAACACTAATTATAGCTTTGATTTCGTAGGTTCCTTAAATGCTGGTCCTGAAACCTTTGATAATGATCATGAGGGACATGGAGGGTGGACAGCATCCCAGCTTGCTGTGAACATCTTTTCTTGGCTCAGAAATAACCCTGCTGAAATTGTCCTTCTTCATGCTGGGACAAACAGCCTAACAATCTCTCCTTCAGGGGTTGAGGCTATTCTGAATGAGATTGATCGATTCAGCCCTGATACATGGGTAATCCTTGCCCTGATAATCAACCAGGATCCGTACAATGCAACAGTAACCATATTTAATAATAACCTTCTGGCAATGGCCCAGAACAGGATCAACAACGGTGACAAGATTATTATAGTTGACCAGGAGGGTGCGCTCATCTATCCTGATGACCTTGCCGATCCTTTACATCCAAATGACGAAGGGTATAGCAAGATGGCCCAGGTCTGGGAAACGGCCCTGGAACCTTTAGCTAATGACCTGTGCAATGGGCCACCCCATATTATTGCAAGTGCTGTAGCACCTAAGACGCTGGGAATTGTCACTGTGCCATATACATATCAAGTCAGGGCGTACGGCAACCCTGCAATACTCTATGAACTAACGAGCGCGCCGGGTGGGATGACCATTAACCCGGCAACAGGGCTTATCAGCTGGACTCCCACTGCGACAGGCTCATTTAACGTAACAGTGCGTGTCAGCAATAGCTTCGGGAGTGACACTCAGAGTTTTGTAATCGATGTGAGGAATCCTGCCACTACTGAGCTTGTGATTGATGATGGACAGCCGGGAACGATACCGGTCGGCAAATGGATTGAGTCTACGGGCCCTAATCCTTACGGAGGACGGTCCCTTTACAGCACAACACGATCTGACAACTACACGTTCGAGGCTGCCAGGAGCGGCTTGCAAGAGGTTTACCTGTGGTGGACCACATATTCTAATCGAAACACCAACGTGCCGATTCAGATATATGATGGCGCCGCATCGTCTACTGTATATGTGAACCAGAGATTGAACGGCGGCCAATGGAACTATCTGGGTACGTACAATTTTTCCGGAGTGGCCCGGGTGCAGATCATATCAACTGAGAGCACATTGACGACCTGCGCGGATGCCGTGCGATTTGTCCCTATCGGTAGTTCTGCTCCAACGATAACATCGGATCCCATAACTACCGGCAGTGTAGGGTTACCATACACGTACGATGTGCAAGCCTATGGCAGCCCCACTCTCCTCTATGAACTAACGAGCGCGCCGGGTGGGATGACCATTAACCCGGCAACAGGGCTTATCAGCTGGACTCCCACTGCGACAGGCTCATTTAACGTCACAGTGCGTGTCAGCAATAGCTTCGGGAGTGACACTCAGAGTTTTGTAATCGATGTGGAAATTACCACAGTGAGGTACACTACAGTTGCTATTCAAAACGAACAATTCTACATAAACGACCACCTCACATATGAGGGTCGCACATGGAATGGAAATATAATCGAAGGTCTGCTTTTTAATGCTCGTTTGGTTAATGGTATCTTCGATGATCTCAATCCTCAGACGGTAAATTTGTGGAAATACCCAGACACAGGCATATGGGATCCGAATAGAAATACCTCCGAATTTGTAAACGCGATGCAGGAATGGAGAAACCAAGGAATGCTGGCTTTCTCACTCAATATCCAGGGTGGAAGCCCTACGGGTTACGGCAGTGGAAATTGGCTTAATCCAGGATATTTTGCAGATGGGAATCTTCGAACCGACTATATGGATCGCCTGGAGAGCATCATCAACAAAGCTGACGAGCTCGGTATGGTGGTGATACTGGGCCTCTTTTATTTCGGACAGGATGAATATTTAACAAACGAAGCATCTGTCAAGAATGCATTATCGAACGTCATCAACTGGTTGATGGACAAAGGGTATCGCAATGTAATTATTGAAATTAATAATGAGTGTGATCATGGGCGTTATGATCATACTATTCTTACTGCGCCCAGAATTCACGAACTCATTGAGCTTGCGAAGTCTATAGAAAAGGATGGATTTCGTTTTCTGGTTGGCACCTCCTTTAACGGTGGCTCAATCCCCACAAATAATGTCGTAAAATCATCAGATTTCATTCTTATTCATGGGAATGGTGTGGATCATCCTGCGATGATAACAGAAATGATTCGCTTGACGCGAAATTTAACAGAATATAGACCGATGCCGATTTTAATCAATGAAGATGATCATTATGGTTTTGACGATGCTGAGAATAACCTTGTTGCTGCAATTCAGAGCTATGCCTCATGGGGTTATTTTGACTATCGTAGGGCTGGAGAACCATTTCAGGAAGGATTTCAGTCTTTGCCTGTAGATTGGTCTATCAGCTCAACTCGTAAGATGAATTTTTTTGAAAAGCTTTCTGAAATTACCGGCTTGGAAAGTTTTCCCCGATGATTTCGATATGAGTTTCTGCCAGTGATTCATTAATCTGCTGATCATATAGCAGTTATTTTAGGAATCGGAAATCTTCAACAAATTCCTTGATCAGCATGCATGCCATGCTATAAATAAAAATATACACAATTAAAGGCTCGAAAATCATGGGTCAAGATAAGGTTCTTTTTTTTGAAAAAGAAGCTATTTTACCGTATCTAAGTATCGTCATTCCGCTCTATAACGAAGAAGAATCTGTTGACAAGCTTGTGGCCAGACTTCTGGAAGTGGGATCCGGATTCAAGTTCGCTTATGAGATACTATTGATAGATGATGGATCAACAGATGGTACCTGGAAGTGTATTGAGCGCCTGAAAGAAAAAGTACCCCACCTAAAGGGGATCAAGCTCAGGCGCAATTGTGGCCAGACCGGTGCCATGGTCGCTGGATTTGACAACTCGCTCGGTCAAATCATAGTAGCCATGGACGGAGATCTCCAAAACGATCCTGCCGATATTCCCATACTACTCGATAAAATGAATGAGGGATATGATATTGTCAGCGGCTGGAGGAAAGATAGAAAGGACCACTGGTCTAGGGTGATTCCATCAAAAGTGGCGAACTGGATGATTTCTGCAGTTACCGGTGTTGAGTTGCATGATTACGGATGCTCATTAAAAGCATACCGCGCCGAATGCATAAAGCCGATATCAGCATATGGCGAAATGCACAGGTTTTTCCCTGTTCTTGCAAGCATGACCGGAGCATTGATTACAGAAATACCGGTAAGTCACTATGCGAGAAAATATGGCACATCCAAGTATGGTTTTAATCGAATATTTAAGGTATTGAGTGATATTCTGTCAATTATCCTTATCGTTAAGTTTTCAAGTAGACCTTTATTAGGTTTTTCAATCTGTTCTTTGCCCTTTTTCTTCCTCGCTGTTTTCTTTTCTGTTCTTTCCATTTTAGCGATTGGCCTGGACTGGACACATGGGAAAGCCTTATTTTTTACCATTGTTTCCGGGCTTTGCTTCCTTGGAATGTTTCATCTCATTGCCCTTGGAATTGTCTCTGAGATGGTGGTTAACGCAAGCGACCTGTCTCATACCAGATTGCCGCAAATGACCCGAAAGGTAATTTCTGTGTGTCTGGCTTCCAGTGACAGAGATGCGCTGTCACATCATAGCACGTTATGAGATATTCAATCGTATTTATAGTTGAAGAAGAAAATGGGGATTTTTTCCAATTCTTTGATACTATCTTAAAGCTTATCAAAGAAAAGACAGAAAATTTTGAGATGCTGGTTGTTGCAAATGGAACTGACCGCTTTATAATGGCTCAGTTGGCCTTGCTGAGGGGCCACACAGAAAAAGTGAAAGTGATCACTTTTCAGAGGAGGGTACCCTCGTCTATAGGTGTTAATGCTATACTGAATGAATGCAGTGGGAGAATAATCATGCTTCTGGGGGCTACTCAGGAGTTGGATACAGCCTCCTATGAAAGACTCATCTCCTCTATGACAGAAGAGGTTGACCTTGTTGTTCCTTACAGGAAATTGAGAAAAAGCTCTTTGTTTAATAGGCTCCATTCAAAGGCCCTCAATACTATAACAAGAGTCTTGCTGAGAAGTAAGCTGCACGATATAGGCTGTAATGTCAAATTGATACACCGTGAGGTCCTGGAAAGCTTAGAGCTTTACGGGAATATGGCCAGATATTTTTCGGCGCTTGTCTTGCACAAAGGATTTAGGGTTAGGGAGATTGAATGCGAAGAATCCGACAGAATCAGGAGGACAAAGTTATATAGCCCCAGAATCTACCTGACTCGCTTGACCGAGCTTTTGAATCTATTCTTCAGTACAAATTTCTCAAAGAAGCCTCTGAGATTTTTCAATCTGGTTGGTGCATGCATTATGCTTATCGGAATGATAGCCTTGCTGTATATTGCTGTACAGAAGGTATTATTTGGTGTGCCCATCGGAGCGAGGCCTTTGCTCATAGTGGGAATCATAAGCTTAGTCACGGGGTCTCAATTAGCAAGTTTTGGGCTTCTGGGCGAGGTCGTGTCTTTTGTGCACGGCAGATCACGTAAAGAGTACACTATTGAAAAAATCATCTGATCTCGAAATAGCACGGTAAATAAAGATATCTGAAGGTAATATGCGCATTCCTGTAATTGGAGTCGGTTATGTCGGTTTGGTATATACCAGATCCAGTTAAATGACGAAATACGCTGCAGCCAACTCCATGCTTGCAACAAGGATATCCTTCATGAACGAGATGGTGAATATCTATGATAGGCTCGGCGCTGATATCATGATGGCCATGAGGAGCCTGGGAAGTGATTTACGGATTGGCCCGAAATTCCTCTTGGCAAGAATCAGTATGAGGTCCTGGGAGGTGCTAACGACTTTGAGAACTCTTATGGGGTTACCATCAAAGACAATGCTCAGAAGGTGGTAACACTTTTACAGTCGAATTCTACAATAGTGTATGAAGACCTTCCCCGAGGATGATCCAAAAAAAAGATGCCCTGATATTGTAAAGGCAAAAAACTAGTCGATTGGACACCAGAGCCAGACCTTGACGCAGGACTTGAAATGACGATAGAGTATCTCAGGAATTGCTCATAAAAGGAGGTTTGGCTATGTTTGGTGTAATCAGCATAGTCACAATGAAAATCAAATCCCTAATACCTGCGACAATTTTCCTGCTACTTGCCAGTCTTTCTATTGTTTACGCCGGCCCAATCCGCATTATGCCCCTTGGGGATTCAATCACTCGGGGTTCCAGCGTTAGCATGCAGGACAATAACTACATAGTTGGATACCGGCAAAACCTGTACCTTGACCTCATTAATAGGGGTTATGATGTTGATTTTGTGGGGAGCATGAACTCGGGGAGCCTGGCACGACCAGTATTCGATATTAATCATGAAGGACACAGCGGATGGTGTGCTGATGGTTGTGTTAGTACAATGGGAGATATATTAGATAATGTATATAATTTTTTAACTAACAACCCCGCTAATATCATTTTGCTTCATATCGGAACAAATGATGTATCTGCTGGTCATGAAAATGCTGCGGAAGTTGGAGCTATTCTCGATGAGATCTACCGTTACAATCCGGATATCATTGTTGTCTTAGCTCAGATTATCAACAGAACTGACAGCAAAGCACTTCGGACAACGCAGTATAATAATGCTCTTGGTGTACTGGCAAAAAGCCGGGCGGAGTATGGTAACACGCTCTACCTGGTCGACATGGAACATGCTCTGAATTATTCGTCCGATATGGATGATGCACTCCACCCCAATGCGACCGGGTATGCCAAGATGGCAGATGTGTGGTTGACTGCACTTGAGCCTTTGTTATCACGGCAATTGTTAGTTCAAAAAACTGGCACCGGGGAAGGAACGATTACGAGCAGCCCTGCTGCCATCGATTGCGGAGACACCTGTGAAGCATCTCTCCCTTATGGCACCATAATCAGCCTCACGGCAACTGCAGATTATGGCAATGCTTTTTTAGGATGGACAGGCTGCGATTCTGTTGTGGGAAGGAAATGCACTGTAACCCTGGAAAGAGATCGAACCGTCACAGCCGCCTTTCGTCTTGTTGGAGACGTGAAACTTCTTTCTCCGAAAAGTGGCGAGACCATCCAAACGGGTTCAGTATATGCAATACAATGGGAAGCACCGCCTGATGCAACTACATTTAAGCTCTCAGCCTATCCAGGAGGAAAAATCGGCACTGTCAATCTTGTTCATGAAACCATGTGGGAAGTTCCAATCGTTAAAAAGAACAAAACCAAGTGTCGTATAAAGATTACTGCGTATGACGACCGTGGTAAGAAAATTGGTACTGCCAAAACAGATGATTTCTTTGCCATAGAAGGCGTAAGAATAACCTTTCCCAATACAGAGAAAGATACCTGTATGGGAGGAGAGGTCTGCACCATCACATGGACCAAGTCGGAAAATGTACTTGCAGATTCTGCAAGAATTTTTTATAAACTCAAAAATGGCGGTACATGGAAGAAAATTCCTGAGGCCGTTGATGCGGATGCCGGATTTTTTGCCTGGGTTGCGCCAATTGTCTCCAAACCTGAGACAAAATGTAAGGTCAAGATTGTCCTGAAAGATAGCAATGGCCGGACGATAGGCCTGGACAAGAGCGATGGTGGCTTTACGATTCAACCAGCACCATAGCCTCAGAAAGAGATCAAGGATGCCTGCAATATTGTCTTTATAGCCCCGTTATCGTCTGTGGTAGGAGAATAAACCTGGAACGTCAACTCAATCATTATCTGCGTTGGGCTTGTTCTCGTAAACACGGACATCGCGCTTTAATCGCTTTATCCCTATAATTAGCCTTCTCAGCATGTAGAAGATCGGATTTCTTTGCCATGTGACAACGTGGATGAGTACAATCCCATGCCATGTTCTCGTGATTTATCCCGGATAAAAATAGATTCAGTAATAGGCTTGCTGATCATAGGAGGTCAAAATGAAATATGAGGTTTCTGTTAGTCCTGACGGTGCAAAATACCAGTTGCCCCGACCAGAGGAATATAAAAATGAACTTGATAGGATAGGGCAGTTAGTCGACAAAGCCAGGAAGAAAAACCAGGAGATTGTGGTTGTTATGGGAGTCGGTTTTGTGGGTGCTGTGATGGCTGCCATCGTAGCAGATACAGTCGATGAATATGGAAAGCCGACAAAATTTGTCATTGGGATGCAGCGGCCAAGTGTGAGGAGTTTCTGGAAAATACCCATGCTCAACAAGGGCATTTCACCTGTAAAAGCTGAAGATCCTGAAGTAGAGCCTATGATCAGGCGTTGCGTGATTGACAAAAAAACGCTTGTTGCCACATATGTTTATGATGTACTGCAGTTCGCAGATGTTGTCATAATCGATGTTCAGCTTGACTATCACAAAAACGAATTGGGGAATGTCCGGAACGGTCAGGTGGAGATGACTGCTCTTGAGGAGTCCTTCGAAGTAATTGCAAAACACATCAAGCCAGATGCGCTT
>MVQO01000178.1 GCA_002067585.1 Syntrophorhabdus sp. PtaB.Bin027 | reverse complement strand
TGGATCGCGGACTCATGGTGAACCTCCTTATAAAAAACAGGTGTTCGGTAATATCTAATTATGAGTCAATGATCCTTTTTTCATAAGCTCTTGGGTAAGATTTAATGTGAGGCAATTCGCATGCAGACTGTATGATTGACTTTCATCCCCTAAAACCTTATAATATTCGTGATATTTTTCACTTTGTACAAGGAGGCTTAAAAACATGACACAGTCCGGACAAGGCTACAGGGGTAGTGATGACTACATTGCCTCCAAGCCCCTAATGGAGATAGTGAACGTTTCAATCGCCCTGGGGAAACCACTTGTTATAAAGGGTGAACCGGGCACTGGTAAAACACTTTTGGCACACAGTATTGCAGAGGCTCTCAACAAGAAGCTCCTCATCTGGAATATCAAATCAACCACAAAGGCAAAGGACGGCCTCTATGTATATGATACGGTTCAGAGGTTAAACGATGCACGTTTCAAAGACAAAGATATATCTGACATCCGTCAGTACATCAAGTTGGGAAAACTAGGGCAAGCCTTTAAAGCTGATGAAAAATTGGTGCTTCTTATCGATGAGATAGACAAGGCAGATGTTGAGTTCCCGAACGATCTTCTCAATGAATTGGACGAAATGTCATTTCATATCCCAGAACTTGATGAAGAAGTTGTTGCAACCCAAAGACCTATAGTAATCATCACCAGTAACTCTGAAAAGGAACTTCCTGATGCCTTCCTGCGGCGTTGCATATTCCATTACATTGAGTTCCCTGATGAGGAAATGATGGAACGGATTGTAAAGGTCCATTATCCAGACATCGAAATGAAACTTGTGAGAGAAGCAATCAAAAGATTCTACTGGATTCGCGAGGTTGACGGGCTGAGAAAAAAACCCTCTACCAGTGAACTTCTCGACTGGATAAAAGCGTTAGCATTAGGTGGTATCAATGTAGACAAAATAACTTCGGAAATCCCATTCCTGGGAACGCTTCTGAAAAACGAACTGGATACCAGCAGGTTTGTGCGTCTTTCCAATGCTCAGGGCGGTGGGATTTTCAGGAGAAGATAGCAGATGTTTACTGACTTTTTCTACACGTTGAGGCAAAAAGGAGTACCTGTTACCGTTACTGAATGGGTTTCCTTTATGGAAGCTCTTTACAACGGGTATTTCCAGTCAAGCCTCAACCACCTTTACTATATAGGCCGTGCGTTTCTTGTGAAGAGCGAAGCCTACTACGACATGTTCGATATTGCGTTCCAAGAGTACTTTGGCGGCATCTCGTCAAGTCCTGTTGAACTTGATAAGGTTATGGAATGGCTTGAGAACCCCCTTCACAAGTTACCAAAACTTTCTCCGGAAGAAATGGCTGAATTCCAGAAAAAGCTGGAAGAGTTCAAAAAAGAACATGACATGGAAGAACTCATGCGCCAGTTCAGAGAGCGCCTAAAAGAACAGAAGGAGCGCCATGATGGGGGCGGCAAGTGGATTGGCACTGGAGGTACCTCGCCTTTTGGTGCCTATGGATACCATCCGGGTGGTATAAGGGTTGGCGGTGAATCGTGGATGCAATCTGCTGCAAAGGTTGCAGAAGAACGCAGGTTTAGAAATTATCGGAACGATATCATTCTGGATGTGCGGCAAACCAAGATGGCCCTGAAGAAGCTCAGAGAACTTAAAAGGGAAGGGTCCCAGGAAGAATTGGACATTCCCGAAACAATTGACAAGACTGCAAAAGAGGGTGGAGAGATAGAGCTCGTGTTTAACAGATCACGGGAGAACTCTATTCGTCTCATTTTGCTTATGGATACAGGCGGGTCAATGCTTCCCTACACCCAGCTCTGTGAAAGACTTTTTTCAGCCGCAACCCAGGCTAACCATTTTAAAGAATTAAAATACTATTTCTTCCACAACTGCATCTACCAGGATGTTTACGAAGATATTGCTAATTATAAAAGAGTGCCTACGGAGAAACTCTTTTCCCAGTTCCACAAGGGATATAAGGTTGTACTTGTGGGTGATGCGCGGATGGCATATTCGGAGCTTTTTGATATCAATGGTTGTATCGACTATTTTTCATACAATGATACGCCAGGACTCGAGTGGCTTCTCAGGATTAAGAATCACTTTCCCCACTCTGTATGGCTCAACCCGACTCACAAAAATTTCTGGGGACACTATACAGTGGACACCATCGGCAAGGTCTTTCCTATGTTTGAGCTCACCGTAGACGGCCTCAAAGATGCAATTAAGTCCCTCACGGGACGGGCACGTCCGGTGCAATTTCAAAATTAGAAAATAGTGCTTCCAATGAAATTGAAATCAGGTCTGCATCGTGCTTTCTCTTGCAGGTATACTCACTCTGCTTCAGTGACTTCGCTTGCACGCTGGAATGCTCAATGGCATGCTCATCCTCCCAGTTCAACCCAGACAGTTTTTTCAGCATTGTAATTCACAAAATGTAATAGGAGAATATTGTAGTTAATTTGATGATATATGGTGCTACCAATAATCCGCTTCGATCACTGATAGAAGAGATTAGGGCCCTGGCAGCCCTTGGTTTTGACTATCTGGAGCTCTGTCTCGACCCACCATATTGCTCACCTGAGGTACTTCGGACTCAAATGGTCGAGATTCGCTCTGCACTGAACAATGAAGGCCTCAAACTTCCTGTTGTTCATTTACCGACTTTCGTCTGGCTGGCCGACATATATTCATCAATTCGTGAGGCTTCCCTGGACGAGATTTTCAAAGCCCTCGATGTGGCGGTCGAATTTGGGGCGAAAAAAGCAGTACTTCATCCGGGATATCTGACTGGTCTTATGAGCTTTGCTCTGGATATGGGTAGGTATTATGCTGCATCTTCTCTCAGTATGATCCTGGAAAGGTCTGCTGACCTTGGTATAATGCTTTGTCTCGAAAATATGTTTCCGCGAGCAGGTCACATGTATCGCCCAGAGGAGTTCGCTGAAGTATTAAGCAAAAATCCAGGGCTGATGATGACGCTGGATTTGGGGCATGCCAATATCCGAGCCCCAAAAGACCAAGCTCTAAACTTTGTCAAGGTAGCCCAGGGACGGATTGGACATGTCCATATTGGAGACAACAATGGTCAGGAAGATGAACACCTACCGGTAGGCGCTGGTAAGGCAAACCTTGTCGCAGGGCTAGAAGCTGTCAAGGCATCCGGTTACGATGGAACTATAACACTGGAGATCTTCTCAGCGGACAGAGACTATCTATCCATTTCCCTGAAAAAAGTAAAGGAAATCTGGAAGAACATATAGGCAAGGCAATCAGGCCCTGCATCAAGATCTGGTTTCTATTATTCGTAAATAAACTTGAATAATCTGAGAGCTATCTGCTCATCGAGTTTCGTTAAAATACTGTGTTCACGCAAAGCAGCATTTCTATCGTTCAGACGTGTGTAGGCTACTCCCAGATGATAGTGAGCGTCAGTATAATCGGGTTTTATCCGTATGGCCTGTTTATATGCATCGATTGCATCTTTGTGGTTGTCTGATTTTCCATAGGTAATGCCAAGCCAGTAATGAATTCTTGCATCATAAGGTCGCATTTGGATGGCCCCTTTGAAAGCCTCAATTGCCTGCTGGTACATACCTGATTCCCGGTAGGCAAGGCCAAGGCCACAATGGGCCATGGCCTTATTCGGTTGTATCCTTATGGCTTCTTTGAAGGCCTCTATGGCCTCTTCGTACATGCCCGATGCGTTGTAGGCAAGGCCAAGGTTGAAATGGGCTGTTGCGTCGTTAGGTTCAATCAGGATAGCCTGCTTGTATGCCTCCATCTCATCATTGCGAAGGTGCAACCTCCCATATGCATTGCCAAGGTTATTGTAAGTGGCTGAGCTGTCGGGTTGAATTTTTATGGACAGCTTATATGCGCTTATGGCTTCTTCATACATGCCTGATTCCACGTAAGTATTGCCAAGGTTATTGTAGGCAACTGCGTTATTTGGTTGTATCTGTGTTGCCCGTCTGAGTGATTCAATAGCCTCTTCAAACATACCTGATTCCCGGTAGGCAAGGCCAAGGTTAAAATGGGCTGTTGCATTATCAGGCTCAAGTCGAATAGCGCGCCTGAAAGGCTCAATTGCCTGCTGGTACATACCTGATTCCCGGTAGGCAAGGCCAAGGCCACAATGGGCCATGGCCTTATTCGGTTGTATCCTTATGGCTTCTTTGAAGGCCTCTATGGCCTCCCTAAACATACCTGATTCGCGGTAAGCAAGACCAAAGTTAAAATGGACTGCTGCATTATTCGGTTCTATCCGAATGGCCCTCCTAAATGCCTCTATTGCCTGCTGGTACATACCTGATTCCCGGTAGGCAAGGCCAAGGCCATAATGGGCCATGGCCTTATTTGGTTGTATCTGTGTGGCCCGTCTGAGTGATTCAATAGCTTCTTCAAACATACCTGATTCCCGGTAGGCAAGGCCAAGGTTAAAATGGGCTGTCGCGTCGTTAGGTTCAATCTGGATAGCCTTCTTATAGGCCTCTATGGCTTCTTCGTGGAGACCTGATTTTCCGTAAACAGCGCCGAGGTTGTTATAGATAGCACCGTTGTTAGGCTCAAGTTGTATTGCTTCTTTATACGCGTCAATAGCATCTTGAAACTTGCCCGAACGTACATAGTCAACACCAAGGTCAAACCATTCCTTTTGTGTTCTCATAACACCCACCTTACCTGTTTAATCTACAGTAAATCCCCGCTGATGCGTTACATTAAATTATGCTTATTATATCTACATTTTACACTGTTGCGCAGAATTGTCAATATTTCAAAGCTGACAAAACATAAAACCTCAATTGATAATCATTGTTGCATAGAAATATATTTATGATCACCACTCCCCATTATTATTCCCCCTGCACCCTATCTATCCATGTTCATGGTAACAATATGCTTGAGTGATGCTCTGTTAAGGATATGGATAAGGTTCTTCCGGTCAAGGGATATTACACGACGGATAATCCTGTGTCTTTTGGTGTAACGGTATTTCATTGCTTCAGGCATGAAGCTGTCCACAACAAACATGAGGACCCTTATCTTCAATAGAGGGGGTGTATATATGCCTCACATCCGGGGATATCAGTCTTTGATGCAAACCCCTCGATCTTTTGCTGTCCAACACCGGAAGAATCGATAGTCATTCACCTCTTTTCCCGGGCGACATGTATCATGCCCTCTTCATGTTCAGTGAATACTGCTTCATCAAAAAAATAATCGATATATGTCTTATTGAAGAAGAGCCGTCCTGAGTCTTATCCAGATCAATAGAACCTAATCAAATCCTCCCACTATCCCTGAAGACGGTAAAGCACATATCCTTCAATATCTAATAATCCCTTTTGATATCAGTGAGCAATCCTTCTGTGCCCTGGGGTGATACCAATGGCCTGAAGGAGAATGTCACTATGAACCGCTTTGTTTCAGACTTGAAGAGAAGCTAACGAAGTTTGCCGAAGTGAAGGATGTCTTCTGTACCGCCGGGCATGATCTGGGAATGAAACCGGTCCTCCGTCAGAGGAAAGAACGGGCCCAGGTCCATATCCTCATCTGTCTCCTCTCCCTGACATTATTGCGGACCGTGCAGCAGTGGATGGATGCATCAGGTATCAGTAGTGGTCCGAGAAAGCTGCTCGAGGAAATGCAGGAGATCAGGCCCGTTGACGCCCTCTTTGAAAGTGATGATCCATAGTTCCTACTTCTGGAATCTGCTACTACGGAGAATGAATATTTTTTATCAGGAGCTGGATTCAAAAGGTTGCCACTTTTTCTATTACCGGGAAAAGAAAAAGTCAGGTTGTTTAGGCACTGCGAATTCATTTTTGACCATTCGCATAAGATAAACAACTCCTTGAAATAATCGATTATAAGTTGGTTGAGATGTTAGGATAAGCATGCGCCGGGATTTCCCTGAAAATATATTCGTTCACTCCAGCAGTGACTTTTACTCGAGTTTGTATTGTGACTTTTGCTGACGCAAAAGACCATGCATTCTTGTCCGTTAACGGTTGACATAAGAAAATTCGACATGATGCGTCAATGACTTAACTGATTAAAAAAGTTATTAAAATTATTTAACTTTGATCTGCGTTGTTGTTGACCGTCATGTTTGATAGCGGCGCCTGGGATCAAAGATATCACGAAGACCTTCTCCAAGAAGATTATAGCCCATGACTGTAAGAAAGATGGCGAGTCCAGGATAGAGAGAAAGCCACCAGGCTACTTCGATATTGTCCTTTGCCTGGGTCAGTATGTTGCCCCAACTGGGTGTTGGCGGCTGAACTCCGATCCCAAGAAAGCTTAAAGCGGACTCTGTGAGGATTGCACCTCCGATACCAAGTGTTGCGACAACGTAAACGGGTGATAATGAATTGGGCAAAACATGTCCAAAAATGATTCTCCTGTTTGGAAAACCCATGGCCTTGGCAGCAAGAACATATTCCTTGTTTTTAATGCTCATAATCTCAGCCCTCACTAGGCGGGCAATGCCCATCCAGTTCGTTAGGCCAACAACAATCATAATATTCCAGATGCTGGGTTCAAGTAAGGCAATTACAGCAAGGATGAGAAAAAAGGTAGGAAAACACATCATAAGATCAACAAAGCGCATAATGAGTTCATCAACGATGCCCCCTGAGTAACCTGAAAGTGCCCCGACCATTATGCCTATAAGCGTTGCAATCCCTACAGACACGAAACCGACAAGAAGGGATATCCTGCTCCCATAAATTACCCGTGAAAATACATCACGCCCCAGGGTATCTGTGCCGAAAGGATGTGACCATGACGGCGAGGCAAGGATGTTTTTTAGATCAGGTTCTACGGGGTCGTGAGGGGATATAATAGGCGCTGTAACTGCACAGATAAACATGGGAATCAGTATGAGAAGGCCTACTAATGCAAGATTGTGATTGGTTATGCGTCTAAGAAAATTCATGGAATAAAACAATAAAATGAAGGAGTTATGAGTTGAAACCTGCGCTCGTTTAGTTCGTAACAACTTATGAATAATTGTTTCATTTGACTCTCAAATCTAAGGGTGTTGTTGGTGTTCCTCCTGCTCCTTTGCCTGCCAACTCGCTCAGAGCCCATGCCACAAAACAAGTTGTCTGGGTGTTTTTCTTAGCAATCTTATTGAACTGAATCGGAGACGCGCTGATGAAGGCCCCGTCAGGTTGTTGTGCTTTACCAAGATATTCAGTGCCCTTATGGACATTCATTTTTTTGTCGGGGTACTTGCTCAACGCCATGAGTGCATATGCTGTAGCTTCAGGGTCTTCTGCGGCAGGAAGGGCCGGTGCAAAGCCTCCCTGGGACTTCTGAGTTGTGACAAGGTAATCTACAGCATCTTGAACAAATGGTGTCGTGGGTGCTGCCCCATAAGCAAGGAGTGCTTTTACTACCCAAGCTGTGGCAGGGCCAATCGAAGGCGTACCCTTCAGCATCGGGTAACCACCATCTGTATTCTGACATCCCATAAGCCAGTCTATTGCCATTCTCACCGCTGGATCATTCCGGGGAACTTCTGCTTCCTTTAAGGCGGTTAGAACGACTGCGGTGTAAAAAGAAATTGGAGCCCCTTCTTTCCCCAGTCTCTTGAAGCCTCCATTATTATCCTGAACGTCCCGTAGGTACTGAATCCCTTTGTTGATTGCATCTTCACCCGTGTTAGCCTGTTTGAGGGCTATGATAGTAAAAGCTGTGCCCGCTGTATTGTTGCCCCAACTCCCATCCGGCCTCTGATCTTTCAGGAGGAAGGCCACACCTTTTTCAGCCTTTTCCAGGGCCATTCCATTCATGGTGAGCACTTTTACCGCCAATGCCGTTGGTTCTGCCTCTGGCGGAAACTCACCTTTTAATCGCGACCATGTGCCATTCTCATCTTGCATAGTCACAATGTGAACCATTGCCTTTCTAAGGGTATCTTGGGGTGCAGCAAACACAGTGAAAGAAACCACTATAGTGAAAAGAAATGTCAAAAAGATCACCTTTCTCATACTGACCTCTTGCTGTTTTTTCTTTTTATAGCACTCTAAGATTGGTGTTGCAACAGTAATAATGAAAGGAACAGGCTAAAGCCAGGAGACAATAGATTTAAACCCGTAGCCCATTGCCAGAAAGAGTTATCCGCTTTCCTCCGGAAATATCTTTCCCGGGTTGAGGATGCCCTTAGGGTCGAAGGCGTACTTGATCCGTTTCATGAGAGCAATCTCTGCGGGTGACATTTGAATCTTCATGTAATCCTTTGCAGTAATCCCTACACCGTGTTCACCAGTCAACTTGCCTCCCATTTCGATAGCCTTTCTGTAAATATCGCCAAGGAGCTCATTAGCCTCCTCCAGCTCAGCAAAATTCCTTTTACGATATTGAATGGTAACATGAAGATTGCCATCCCCTGCATGACCGAAGGTAGCTACTTTAACCGTTTTTGTAGCAACACTTTCCTGAATGGCTCTGACGAGAAAGGGCAAGCGATATCGAGGCACAACAACATCTGCTTCGAGATGATCTTTGCCCTTTGCCTTGAGGGCAGGGAGGGTATCTCTACGGATTCGCCACAGTTTTTCAGCCTGTTCATCATTTTCTGCATACTTTGCTTCAATGACACCGGAAAAACCCTTACTCAGATCCATAATACGACGGGCTTCATAGTCTGTAGCTATCTCATGGTTGCCATCTACCTCAACAAGCACAAGGGCCTCAGCATCGCGCCTTATGAGCGATTCCGCAGTTGGCAGATAATCGGCCACACAGTTGATGCTCATGCTGTCCATGAACTCAATTGCACAGGGCAGTATGCCGGCGCCAAATATTGTTACAACCAGGTCTGCTGCAGCCCCGAGATCATCGAGGTACATAATGCAGGTTTTCCTGATGGCGGGTCTGGGAAGTACCTTGCAGATGATCTTGGTGACAATTGCCAGTGTTCCCTCAGAACCGATAAGAAGAGCAACGAGATCGTATCCTGTTACGTTTTTGACAGTTCTGCCGCCTATATTGATAATCTCTCCATCAGGTAGAACAGCTTCGAGGCCAAGCACGTAATCCCGGGTGACGCCGTATTTTACCGCCCTTGTATAGCCTGCGTTTTCAGCAACATTTCCACCCAAAGTGCTTTCTACAGTACTCGATGGGTCAGGAGGAAAGAAGAGGTTATACTTTTTCAATTCTATCTGAAGGTCTTCCGCAATAACACCGGGCTCTACCACGATTTGCATGTTCTTTTGGTCGATTTCAAGTATCTTGTTCATCCTGAGAAGTGAGAGTACCAGTCCGCCATGAACAGGGAGTGCCCCTCCTGAGAGACCGGTCCTTCCACCCTGGGGCGTAACAGGCAAATCTAACCTGCTAGCCAGTTTCATAATCTTCGACACCTCTTCAGAAGAGCAGGGCAGGAGAACAATGTCAGGCATGAACCTCATCTCTGTGGCATCGTAACAGAAATGTGACATACCGTCCTTGTCCGTTATGATCTGTTCTTCCTTGAGAAATCCTCTGATCTGGTTTATGAACACGTCAACAGATTCCTTGTCCATCTGCTCTCCGCCATACTTGCTGCAAAATCATTAACGCATTAAGCCCCGAATTAATTACTGATAAATCTGAACCACAGTTACCTGGCCGCATTGCGTCGAGGTATCACATATGGCCCCTCCGGGATAACAGCCACACGATTGTCCCTGAATGTATCCATGCTCCGCTGGACAGCATCCATGACGGACTGAACAGGCTCAACACCTGTTAGCCTCATGTCCTCATCACACAGGCAACCACTGTAAAGGTGAATTCTGCCCACTTTAGCTACTTTGAGCTGCATCTGTGTCTCCCATTCGTCGATATCTGCCATTGTTTTTGACAAAATTTCCTTCATAAAGGCTTCCGGGCCAAATTCGATGAGCCGTCTCTGGCATTCAACAAATTCAGGTGAACCGATACCTTCCGAGCACTCTGATACAATGAAAAGATTTCCTCCGGGCTCAAGAATATCGATGGCTGCCACCATACCCTTAACTGTCTGGTAATAGTTCTTGTCCAGGGGATATCCAGCACCGCTTGTAACGACTGTTTTGAACCTCTGAGTAACCGGGATTTCCGCAAAAGAACGAACAAATGTGACTGCTTCCCTGTGGCTGTCCTCAATATCTCCAAAATTTAAAAAAGATATTTTGCGCTCCTCATCAATCACAACGTTCACTGCAAAACACTCTCCTACCTTTTTGACAATCTCTGTTAATTCCTGATGAAGGGGGTTTTCTTCAATCGTACAATTTTCTACGCCTTTTTGTTCGAGCATACCGGCTGAGTGAATTGAAGTTATAGTATCGCGATGGGCTATGCCTGGGGCGACCATCTTTCTTCCACCTGAGTAACCGGCCATAAAATGAGGTTCAACAAGGCCCACGACGATGCGAAGATTAGCGTGTACAAAGCGTCTGTCAAGCTTTATTACAGTACCCCGACTGGTTTTTCCGAAATCCTCATGGTCTTCATCACGACGAGCAAAGTGGTTTTGTATCTTAACCGTGTCCATTACCCATTTGCTATTCACAATTTCAAGCAGTTCCTGGCCTTCATTTGGCCGGTGGAGACCTGTTGCCACAAGTATAAGGATGTTCGAGGGCTTTATGCCTCCATCGATAAGTTGTCGGATTAATGTTGGCAGAATAACTCCATTTGGAACAGGTCTGGTAATATCACAGATAAGTATACATGCGTTGTTGCACTTCCTTGACAACTCAGTGAGGGGGTGCCCCCCGGTAGGATTCTCAAAAGCTGACTTCAAGGATATCTCAGGATTCTGGATAGATGGCATAGGTTTTTTTCGGATTATCGTGATGTCCCATGCATCAGGAAATTCAAGTGGCAAACCGGTTTTACCATAGTGCATTGTAATGTGCATCACCATACTCTCTTTCTCAAAAAGTATACGTTTCTTACGGGAATCTGTCAAAGAATATAGGTGAGAATGGCAGGGCGCGCGGGAAAGACCGTGACGAACAATGCCTAATCCGCAGTTGGTTTATAACCTATCACTCTTCACTATTCCCTGATCTATGGTTGTTTGTCAATATTTTCTGATTGTATTCCAAAACTTTAGCTGTTATATACATGAGACAGTGATGGATGTTCAGGCAGATCTTATCAGGCGTCTGGAATCTGGATTTTCTTTACCCACCCTTTCTATGGTGGCGATCAGGCTCGTGGAACTTGCTTCAGATGAAGAATGTTCGGTCAACGACCTCGCATCTCTCATTGAAAAGGATCCCTCCCTTGCTGTCAGACTGTTACGAATTGCCAATAGCGCCTTTTTCAAAAGTGTCGAACCTGCAAAGACCCTAAAACAAGCGGTGATTAGGATTGGATTTCAACAGTTACGTATTATGGCACTTTCTATATCGCTCAGGGATACATTTCCCATGGGTATCGTAAAAGGCTTTGATTATGAAAGGTTCTGGAGGGCGTCACTATACAGGGGTTTGATGACAAAATCTTTGGCAGAGCAAATAAAGAACTGCAACCCTGAAGAGGCTTTTGTAGCGGGCCTTACCCTTGGGGTTGGCTTTCTGATCTTTTTTAATATGTTTATCAAAGACTCCGGAGAAGAGATAGATCATAGATTGGATAGCCTACAAAAACTCCTCGTATGGGAACAGGAAAAGTTTGGTGTGAATCATCGTCAAATAGGCGCAGCAGCACTTCATTACTGGAAATTCCCTGATTCGATTGTAGAATGTCAGGAGGGATTTCTCAGGCTTCCTGATAGCAGCCCTTTATCCAGTATTTGCGAACTTGCGAGGAATATGTCCATGAGTCTGCTCGGGAAATCGAAGGACTTCCATGATCTTTATCGTGATGCAAAGGACTGGTTTGGGCTCGGAGGAAGTGCAATCAATGTAGTTATCCTGTCTGTGTTTCAGGAGGTTGACGCAATAGCGGAAAACCTCAAAATTGAAATGGACAAGGAAAAAGATCTTCTTGGTTTAATGGAGAAGGCGAACCGTGCCCTGAGCAGTATCTCTGAAAAAATCTCCATGATGCAATTACAGAGAGGAGGAATTGAGCCGCCTTCATTTGAGACGATTAAGGAAGGGAAAGGAGGAGGTCAGGATGTGGTCAGTCATACCCTGCAGGCGGTAGCCCATGAGATCAGAAACCCCCTTATCGCAGTGGCTGGTTTTGCGAGAAGGCTCTCCACCACCCTTGACCCTGAATCGAAAGGTGGAAAATATGCTCAAATTATACTCCAGGAAGCCCAGCGCCTCGAAGAAGCACTTAGCCAGATGAAGGCGTAACGCAACTAATATTATTCAAATCCTCAACAAGACCCAGATCCTCTTCCACATTTATGTTGGTAAATACCGATATTTTTCCATTTATAAAAGCCGGATGTTCCCGGACCTCTCTAACGGAAAAAAAGGGAAGAGTTCGAATAATTTTGAGGCGGTTAAACCATATATGGGTGAGCATGACAGAAAGGCATGATCGGTTGTACACTGCGTGAAGGGCTTCCCAACCATACTGGGTGCGAGGGATTACAACCTCTTCTCCATGAACCGCTTTCAGCATATACCCAATGGATTGTTCAGTCACAAATGGCATGTCGCAGGCAAGGACGAAAACGTAGGGTGTATCTGCCGAGAGCAGGGCCGAGGCAATGCCTACCATGGAGGATCGAAAGGGCGCAATGTCTCGAACAATAGGGGCATCAATGCCGGGAAATTGATCATGAACACTCGATACAATAATGATCTTTTTGAATACGGGCTTTACTTTTTCATAAACCAGTTGAATCAGCGGCTTATCGCATACTTTCATTGTGGCCTTATCTTTGCCCATTCGGGTACTTTTTCCACCGGCGAGTATTGCGCACGTAACATCCATGACAGGTATTTATCATCTTTTTGAAAATGAGTAAAGAAACAGAACCCGCTTTCTATATTCTTGTTTATATCAGTAGTTTATTTATGCTATTTTTCATGATTATGAGAGCATGGTTTCCAATAAGAAACGCTGAAGCAGGTTTTTCGACAATAGAGGTTGTCATCAAAGAGATGATTCAAGCAGTAAGGAGAGTCTGACAGGGTGTCGTGAAAAATAAACCGAATCCAAAAATAGTTGTGGCTGCTGTAATAGAGGTAGAAGGCTGTATACTTATTGGGAAGAGAAAACAAGGAAAGATGCATCCCGGAAAGTGGGAATTTCCAGGTGGCACCCTTGAAGAAGGGGAGACCCCTGAGCAATGCCTGAAAAGGGAGCTCCTCGAAGAGCTTGCGGTAATAACAGAAATTGGAGATCTCATATGCACAAGTGAGTATATCTATACACCTGATTGGGTCATTAGATTGCTGGTTTATAAAACAACCGTTGTCTCGGGCAGTTTCAACCTCAATGCTCACGATGAGATACGGTGGGTAAGGCCTGCAGACCTTGCTGCGTATGATTTTCCCGAAGCAGACAGGCCTATTGTAGAAAAGCTTATTAGAGAGGGTTGCCGTTAAAATATTATTGGTTTGTTGGTGTTAAATATGGGTACCATGGGCATAAAGAGTGTTACTTTGACAGAGAAGGCAGATACCGCCATGGTCCAGGGGATATACTTCACGGCATTTGGGGCATAGGCCTATTTTGCCTTTATGTTTTTTTTGAGCTGCTTCAGGCAGTATCTCAACCTTCTGCGCACTGAGAATAGTGGTTCCTGCCGCTTCTATTTCCTTATTAATGAGTTCCAATACCTGTTCTTTTTTAGATTTTATCTTAAAAAACCATGCCTTGATTTCCTTCCATGATTCTACCTTCTCAGGATCAAGAAAGACCCGTACTCCCTGACAGGTGGATTTGTCATAAAGAGTTAATGCAAAAAGCCCTAAGTGAATTACCGTGAGCCAGCCATTACCTGTGGTGCATGGCGTCAATAACTGAATGGCATCAGGAAGGCAGGACTTCGTTTCGCAGATGGCATCGTAAAGAATGCCATCTGGAAGATTCCGTATGGCAGCATCAACCATAAATCCACCAATAAGTACTCCTGGGGCTGCAGCTCCGTGGAATTTTTTTACTATCTCTGTGTATTCTTCAAATGTGTACTCAAGAACATGGACGCTCATTTCAGATTAAACTTTCTTAAAAGTTGCTTTTGTATGGCAATAGATAGCATAAAGTCTGTATAAGAAAATGTCATAAGAACAGGTAAAATTATAAAGAAAGTTGTTGAGAATTACAAACAACCGTCAATGCTTTGTTTGAAGATATCCGGTTTTACCATGCTTGTATAATTGACTGGAGCATATGACCAGTCTCTTGCGGTCACGGAGCGCCACATCAGGTAGTTTCACTTGTTGCGAATTTTCTGCTCATATACAGATATAGGGGTGAAAAAGTTTAAATACATTTGCGACATTCATGGTTAATGGATCATCATGGGAAAGCATACCCAGTATTTAGTAGAATACAAGGCTACAGGGGGTTACAAAAAGTGCTCTATAGCCTGCGGAATTTTGAGGAGAGTGCGGTAGTGAAGCAGCGGATGAAGATCATACGGTTCTATGAAACCTATGGAGAGAAGGCAACGAAAGAAGCCTTCGGTGCAGACCGCAAAGTGATCAGCAGATGGAAGAAGAGACTTACGAACAATGGAGGCATCGTTAATCCCTCTCTCTACTCGTCCCAAAAGGATACGCATGCCGCACATCCACTGGAAGGTTGTCGCCTATATGCGATCATTGCGGGAAACCTATCCGGGAATCGGCAAGGAGAAGATCAAGCCTCTCCTGGATGCGTACTGTGAGAAGGAAGGGTTAAAGACCATCTCCATATC
Organism: Syntrophorhabdus sp. PtaB.Bin027; assembly: GCA_002067585.1. Classification (GTDB taxonomy): domain Bacteria; phylum Desulfobacterota; class Syntrophorhabdia; order Syntrophorhabdales; family Syntrophorhabdaceae; genus Syntrophorhabdus. Next base: position 35,687 of record MVQO01000178.1, on the reverse strand, counting down.
CTCAATCGGCAATACCATGAAACGGCATCATCTGTTCTTCCATACCACACAGAAGGTTTACCATGATCCCTCATCAGGGTGGGCACACAGGAAAACAACAGAGAAACGGACGAAAGTTAAACACTCCCCTAAACCCAAGGAGTTTGGTTATGTCATCTCAGATACCATCGGGAGGATTACGGATGGGATCAAAGATTACTTCTACAACGCTATGGAAATAAAGTCCCGCTTTGCCCTGACCCTTCACTACAAGCGCCTCTCCCGTAAAACCATGCAGGAGTTCTCCGAACAATTCCAGATGATCTACCCGGGAGAGATCCATACCTGGCAGACAGACAATGGCTCAGAGAACCTCGGGGATTTTCATAAATATCTCAAGAAGGACGGTATCCTTTATCCCCGGTGTCCGAAAGATCAATGCCTACATTGAACGGTACCACAGAACCGTCCAGGAGGAGTTCATTGACCATCATATACATCTTCTTCCTGATGAAGAGCTCTTCAATAAAGAACTTGCCAAGTATCTTATCTTCTAGAATACCAAAAGAGTTCATAAAGGATTCGGCAATATAATGACGCCCATCCAGTATCTTATCGATGAGGGGGTATTGTCGCAAATGTGTTTGACTTATACAATAGGTTGACATCTCAGCAAAAGGTGCTATAACACATAATAAGAGGACAGTATAGTAGGACTCGCAATCAGATAGGATATCGTGGCTTTATCCCGTTCGTCGCATCAACGTTCGTAAACACCGTTTCTCCAGTTTAGTTAGAAACATATGGCTCATAACTGCAAAATTCCCTTGGGATTTACCGATGGAGAGTTTCCGCCTGGTATTCACATGTGCTACATTTATGCCGATGAGGAAGAGCGGAGACGGGTTATCTTCCGGTTCCTTGAAAGCGGTTTACTCAACGGGGAGAAGGTGTCTTATTTCATGGATGCCGACACAGAGGATACAATGAAGGAACAACGGGCTGTGCTCGGTATAGATACGCTATATCAAGAACAGCAGGAACATTTATCATTGGCATCAACGAAGGATGCATACTACCCGACTGGAAGATTCGTCCCTGATGATATGCTTTGCCTGTTGAGTGACTTGTACACACAAAGTAGAGATGCAGGTTATACTGGTACGAGGGCATCGGGGGAGATGTCATGGGCAACACGGGATATATCTGGTTCTTCCCGACTTATGGAATATGAAGCCCTTTTAAACCACACCCTAAAAAAATATCCGATCACTGCAATCTGTCAATACAATGCAAAGCGGTTCAACAACAGCGTGTTAAGAGATGTTCTAGCCGTCCACCCCATGATAATTCTCCATGGTCGGGTACTTAAGAATCCCTACTACATAAAGTCTTGGTGGCTTCTGAAAAAATACTTGGAACGAAAATAGATTCTTTTCATCGAGGAAGATAGAGATAATCTGGTCCTTCCTCAATGTGGGCATTGACAAATAACATATCTCATTTATAATACACTAATGAAGAAAAGTTTAGTCATTTTAAAGTTATGTTATTCCCATAGCTTTTCTTGCACGGCTTGGTGATTCGTGAAGGTTGAAAAAAGACAACAAGTCAGTCAACCTTGCCATCTCGTCTCTGTATCTCGTTAAGTGCAATAAACATGAGGGAGGAAAAAATGAGTTTGCTTGTTCGGCGCTTGATATATGCTTTTGTAGTTGTTATGACGGTTGCCCTTTCGCAACCGACAAACGCCCAGAAATACGCCATAACTGACCTGGGCACTTTAGGAGGAACGGAAAGTTTTGCCTATGCCATCAATGATTCGGGAGATATTATTGGATACGCTCGTTATCAGGGTGATACTACAAGTGGACCCTTTCTTTGGAGTAACGGCAAGATGACCGACCTCAATGCGTATTATGGGCCCGAACAAGGGTTTTATGCAGGGATAATGGGAAATATAAATAACCTCGGCCAGATTGTTGGTAATTCTTCAGACGGCCATGCTGTTATGCTCAGTCAAGGCGAGGTTACTGACCTGGGCACCTTTGGCGGTGACTATGCGAGCGCGCTTGGAATAAACGATTTAGGGCAGATAGTAGGATATTTTGCTCTGCCTTCCGGACACCACCATGCCTTCTTGTACACAGATGGTGTTATGACTGCGCTCGGCCCTTTCGGTGAAGAGGCTATCAGTGTTGCCACGGCTATTAATGACTCTGGTATGATCACGGGTTTTGCCACTGATTCATATACGGTCTCTGCGCGTGCCTTTCTTTACAACAACGGGATCATGACCGACATCAGCCCCTTTGATAGCAGGGAAAGCTATGCACGGGACATCAACAATCACGGACAGGTCGCTGGTGAATATCTACCTTATAGTGGTCCTTTCCGTTGTTTTGTCCGAAGCGAGCACCTCATTTCTGATCTTGGAACGCTTGCCGGTATAGATTGTGTTGCCCTGGCTATCAATGATCAGGGAGAAGTGGTGGGATCATCGCCTGCTGTAGTCGGCACAGAGATTTCCTGCGATTTTGAAACCGGAATGTGTTATGAATACCCTGTCTATTCTTGGCACGGCTTTCTTTATAAAAACAAAAGGATGATTGACCTGAACGAATTGATCCCTTCGGACTCTGGGTGGGAACTGGAGTGGGCATACGATATCAACAATAAGGGGCAAATTGTTGGATATGGGACATTTGGTGCTCCGTCTGTGTACCGTGCTTTTCTATTATCACCAGTTACCAGAACCACCATCAGGATCAAACCATCCCATGTATTCAACAAGATCAATTTCAAGAGAGGTAAGAAAATTCCGGTTGCCATACTTTCCTCTGAATCTTTTGACGCACCCGGCCTGGTGGACAAGAGTTCTCTGACCTTCGGAGCCGTAGGGGATGAGGCCAGCCTCATAGGCTGCGATCGCAAGCAGAAAGATGTCAATGGAGATGGTCTGAAGGACCTTGTGTGCAAGTTTTCAGTAAGGCTGGCAGGGTTCCAGTGTGGGGATACTGAAGGTATTCTCAAAGCGAAGATGATAGACGGAACGCCCATAGAAGGGAAAGACTCAGTCATAATCATTCCATGCAAGTAGACTATTTAACCTGACGGGCGAGTAGCCCCAAGCGTTAGGTTAAGAGTTTATCTATCGAACAGTGCAAGACCGTCTGCGAGTTATTTCTTAAAAGATATTCTTTGGGTAATTTAGCTAGAGATGCCGTATTTCACATGATATTTCACTATTGCCCAAGTTATGTGGATGTTGATTGATATGGCCCATCACAGCAATAATTTGCTGGACGTTCTTTTTGTCCTTCCCGCGGTTTTCTACAATCTGAAGCATTCAAACCGCCCTGCCTTCTTGATTCTTGCAAGCATGGGGCGTCTTTTTTGACGCTCGTAATTTACTGTGTTTAAGCATCATTGTCAGGGAAAATAAGCTATTTTTTGGCACCACGTTTTTGAAGATGTGTCACTTTACAGGTGGTGCATCCAATAAAAAATCAGGGTTATATGACTGGCTGTTCAAACGGTTGTTAAAAGTTTAGGTCATAAAGATCATCCTGCTTGTTTACAGTTTTATTCTAATTATCTTCGGAATATTCTTTATTAGTAAAAGCTATAATTTTATTCGATAAAAAACCTGACTGTTATTCTATAAATCAATTTGACGAATAGACAATCTAAATGTTTATCTTCCTTTGTTTGAAATGACGGCTATAGTTATCAAAATAGCCCATATGAATGCGATTGGATGCACCGGGGTCGGGGAGGGTGCTGCCAACTGAAGGTTACAACCCTTTATGTATAATCCAATAACACAAACGTGGTAAGGGATCTTATGGGTTTTTTAAGAAGCATTGGAAAATCATTTCATGCGGTATATTTATTGGCATCATTGCAACTATTCTTCAAAAGTTTGGCAACCCTGCAAACATGGGTATTTGCGTTGCTTGCTTCGAGAGGGATAATGCAGGTGCTCTCGGACTTCATCGCGCAGCGCTCGTCCAGTATATCAGGCCTGAGATTCTGGCATTCGTTCTCGGTTCACTCGTATCAAGCCTCGCCTTTAAGGAGTTCAAGCCGAGAGGTGGTTCTTTGCCCCTTGTCCGTTTCTTTCTTGGCTTTTTGCCATGATGGGCGCCCTTGTTTTCCTTGGCTGCCCATGGAGAGCGTTTTTACGGCATGCAGGCGGAGATTGGAACGCAATAACTGCGTTTGCTGGTCTGGTATAGGTATGTTCATGGGAGTTCAGTTCATCAAGGGGGGTTATAATCTCGGGAGGAACTATCCTGCTTATAAATTCACCGGGCTTATTATGCCTTTACTTATGTTAGGTCTTCTTCTCTTGCTTATCAGGCCAATAGTGCCTGGCGGCGCGCCGTTCTTTAGTGAGAAAGGCCCGGGTTCACAACACGCACCAATACTCATCTCCTTTGCAATCGCATTTTTCATTGGAATTTTTGCTCAACGTACACAGTTCTGTACTATGGGGGCTGTCAGAGATATCATCCTCATGCGCGACTTCCACCTGGCCAGTGGCGTAATCGGCCTTCTCATATTTGCATTCCTTTCAAACCTCGTGCTTGGCCAATTCAAACCAGGCTTTGCCGGCCAACCTATTGCACACACAAATCAGATATGGAACTTTCTTGGTATGGCCCTCTCTGGTCTTGCGTATGCCCTGGCAGGGGGTTGTCCAGGGCGACAGCTATTCCTCTCGGGAGAGGGCAACATCGATGCAGGTGTTTTTGTAATTGGCATGATTGTTGGCGCTGGCTTTGCTAACAACTTCGGCGTTGCTGCATCTCCTGCCGGAATAGGCCCCTGGAGCGCATTTGCTGTTATTGTCGGACTACTTTTCTGCATTGCTACCGGGGTTTTTATGAGAAAGAAGATTGTCTGAAGAATAGCATAAATCATAGGGCATGTGGCATGGAGTTGCCAACAAAGTACACCCCTGCGAGTTTGTTGAATTATTCAAGCTGTTGAACGGCTTGAACACTCCATGCTATCTGCATGGGGTGATTAAGTAAAAGAATAAGGAGTAAAACGATGCCAAAGATGGTTCTTGATTTACGGGGACTTTCCTGCCCACAACCAGTATTTGAAACAAAGAGAGCGATTGAAAATCCATCCTTTGAAGAATTGGAAGTGATTGTAGATACAAAAACATCGGTTGAGAACATCCAGCGCCTCCTCGCTAACTTTAAAGGCATCTTTTATACAGTAGAGGAAGGAGAAGACATCAAGGTTACCATCTCAAGGAGGCAAGGTTGACATCTCAATTTTGTTTGTTGTATATTCTTGACTTATGTCACTTCAGAAAAAATTGGCATTGTCAACAATCTTCATCATGATGCTGTTGTGCTTTGCTTTTGTCTCACAAAAACCGACCCGTATCTTGTATAAAGAACACCTCAAAAAGGAAGAAATAGTAAACCGGGTAACCAGTCTGGTAAGGGTTGAAAATGAAAGCCTGAATGATAATGAGTTGAGGACTATTGCAAAAATAGTGTACGACGAATCACTCAAGAAAAAACTTGATTACCGGCTGGTTCTTGCAATCATGAAAGTTGAGAGCAATTTTCGGTATAGTGCAATTTCGAGGAAAGGGGCAAGGGGCCTCCTGCAGGTGAAACCATCTCTTGCCAAGTATATAGCGCACGATGTGGGTGTCCATTGGAAGGATGACACAACGCTCGATGAGCCGGAAAAAAATATTAAAATCGGGGTACACGTTTTCTCTAAACTTGTAGAAGATTTCGACAGCATCAACATGGCACTCCATGCCTACCATGTTGGCCCGACAAAGCTAAAGGAAATTGTTGCGGAGAAGAAAATACCGCAAAAACGCTACCTGAACCTTGTCCTCAACGAATATGACAGGAATAAGTCGATCCTTCCGCCACCTTAGCAACAAGACTGGAAACTGTTATCACTAAGCTGAGAAGGAAAAAAAAGCGCAGATTGTCCTGTCGAGGCCCTCTGAAAGCCCCGTTTTAAACTATGAATGCAGATTTTACCATCTAACCCGGTATATAGTAGAATACCCTATCCATGCGCGAGCTCAAAAAAACAGGCACGCTATACATCACCGGACAAATAGGATCGTTTCTATCATTCCTCCTCTCTCAAGCCGGGAGAAAAGCACTTATCTTTTATGAGACTGATGATGAAGCACTTATTTTGCGTGAAGAAATAGAATTCTTTTCCCGAAAAAGCGCATACATTTTTCCCATATATTCAGATCGGGTTTTCGAGAAAGAGGACGAGGTCAAGCGTACAGCATTCCTTCATCATCTTGCAATGGATACAGATTTTATCGGCCTTTACCCGTGTAGCGCAGTAGGGCATAACATTATAAGCCGGGAAATGATTCTGGATAATGCCAAAGCCATTCATTTTGGAGATACACTGTTTCAAGAAGACCTAGTTCGCTATCTTGATGACCAGGGATATGAAGTGGCACCCCTTGTGAGGGAGGAAGGTCAGTATGCCAAAAGGGGAAGTATCATAGATGTTTTCTCATCATCTTCAGATCGACCAGTAAGAATAGAGTTTTTCGGCGATGAAATATATTCCATCCGCTTTTTCGACCCCCTTTCTCAACGATCTGTCAAAGAAATAGAGTCTTATAACCTTACCTCTATAAAATCTTTAATTAACAGCAATACAACAATCATAGATTACATAGGCGAGGGCATGATCCTTGTCCACAAAGGCTTTAAGCATATGGAGGTGGCGCTCAAGGAAACAGTCAACGTGCCTCAATTTATGGAGGCATTGCAAAGAAAATTTTTCTCAAACCTCAGTATTGATATCTCAGGTGTACAAGAAGACGGAGGCGATATGATAGAAGCGTTGTCAAATGATGATCTTCGACACCTTTTTGAACTGAGGAAGGCTGAAATATTCAATACATTATCCGAAAAAATGAGAACAGAATGGTGGGATAGCCCCTATCTGTACCTCTTCGCCAGTAGTCCGCGCCAGGCAGAACGGCTCCATGAAATTTTTCAGAGTTATCAAATCACTCTGCCTATTCTCAAGGAGATTAACTGTCCACAGAAACAGAAAGAATGGGGAATCGTTGTGGGACCTCTCAGAAGAGGCTTCAGGACACATGATATTATTTTCCTCACTGAAGAGGATATCATTGGACCCAAGAAGAGGGTCATGAAAAAGAAGTGGGATGGATTTGATGATTTCCTTAATTCTTTCAAAGATCTCGCTATAGGAGAGTGGGTTGTCCATATCGAACATGGGATCGGCATATACCAGGGAATCACAGAGCTGAAGATTGAAGATTGTAGGAAAGATTTCCTCGTCATTGAGTATCAGGACAGGGACAAGCTATATGTGCCTATTGATGATCTCCATCTTGTTCAGAAGTTTATCGGCGGAGAAAAATACAAGCCCAAAATTGATAAACTCGGAACACAGTATTGGATAAATACGAAAAGAAGGGTAAAGAAAAATGTTGAAGATATTGCGAAGGAATTGATTGAGCTTTACGCTGAACGTGAAATAGCAGAGGGTCACCAGTACCCTCCTGAAGATGAGCTTTTTAAAGAGATGGAATCACGTTTTGAATATGAAGAAACAGAGGGGCAGATCCAAGCGATTGAAGATGTGTTAAGGGATTTGAAGAGCTCAAAGCCTATGGATAGGGTTATTTGTGGGGATGTAGGCTTCGGTAAGACTGAAGTAGCGTTACGTGCATCTTTTAAGGTTGTGATGGATAACAAGCAGGTTGCCATCCTTGTTCCCACAACCATCTTGGCCCAACAGCATTACAAAAACCTCCACGAGCGTTTCAAAGACTATCCGGTAAACATAGATATGTTGAGTCGTTTCAGATCTAAAGAGGAACAAAAACACATCATAGAGGATGTAAGGCGCGGTAAGATTGATATTGTTGTAGGGACCCACAGGATTCTCCAAAAAGACCTGGATTTCCACGATCTAGGCCTTCTTATTGTCGATGAAGAGCATCGTTTCGGTGTGAAACACAAGGAAAAACTCAAGAATATAAAGAAAAATGTCGATGTCCTCAGCCTGAGCGCAACACCGATTCCGCGAACACTTCACATGGCTTTATCCGGAATTAAGGACCTGAGTATTATTAACACTCCACCCCTTGACAGGCTGGCAATAAAAACCTATGTCGTAAAATTCAACGATGAACTTATCAAAAAGGGAATCCTTAATGAACTCCAAAGGGGCGGACAGGTGTTTTTTGTTCATAATTACATTCATAATATTGGTGTCGTACAAGACCATTTAATGAAACTACTAGATGGTGCGCGAATAGCCGTAGCCCATGGAAGAATGGAAGGCAAACAACTGGAGAAAATAATGCTTGATTTCATTGACAAAAAATATGACATCCTCCTCTCCACCAATATTGTTGAATCAGGGCTGGATATATCAAACGTCAACACGATCTTTATCAACAACGCCCATCGCATGGGGTTAGCCGATCTCTACCAACTCCGTGGGAGGGTTGGACGAAGCACAAAGCAGGCATATGCCTACCTCCTTGTCCCAAAAGAAGAGGTTCTCACAAAAGATTCAACATTACGCCTGAAGATCATTGAAGAGCTCACAGAACTTGGGTCAGGCTTCCACATAGCAAATTACGACTTAGAAATACGGGGTGCAGGAAACCTTCTGGGGAAAGAACAGTCAGGAAATGTAAACTTGATCGGATTCGAACTTTACTGCAACATGCTGGAGGATGCAGTCAAACAGATGAAGAATGAAGCAGTTCCAGTAGAGGGCGAGATTGTGACAGAGATGAATTTGCCCATAGATGCCTATATCCCTGATTCATACATTGAAGATTCCACTCAAAAACTTCTCACTTACAAGAGGCTTTCAAAGGTGCGGGAAGAATCGGATCTTAAGGATATAGAAGCCGAACTGAAGGATCGTTTTGGAGACATTCCACGGCCACTTTCGAACCTCCTCAAAATCATCTCACTGAAATGCTTTCTATCCAGGGTAAAGATTAAAAAGATTGAATACGCTGACAAGCACATTATCCTCCATGTAACCGACAAAACACCTGTTGATATGAAACGGCTTCTGCTACTGGTAAAGCAAAAAGGAAAAATTAAGCTTCTCCCTGATAACAGAATCATTATATACGCCGATACAAAGGCAGCCGAACTTCTTGAATTCACAAAAAATGTATTGATGGAACTTGTGACCGTGTGATATAACTCCTGAGATAAACTTTCAGTTATGAGAAGTTAGTATTTTTTCTTATCAATGTTTCTCATTTTGTCACGTACAACTCATATCTGAATACATATCAAAAAACAATGAGGTGATTGAATGAAAAAGTATTTAGTATGCCTGCTTATGGCATTGCTTGTAGTTTCATGTGCGAAGAAAGATAATGGCAAGATACTGGCCACCATAGACGATGATAAGATAACCTTGCAGGAGTTTAATAAAGAACTCGACAAAATACCCATGAACATGAAAATGCTTGTAGCTTCAGAGAGCGGGAAAAAGAACTATCTTGATCGGCTGGTTGTCAAAAAACTTCTTCTCAAGGAAGCATCGAAGGCAAAAATAGAAAGTGAAAAAGAGTTTCAGGACCGTGTTAACGATATCAGGGAACAACTGCTTATAGAGGCCCTCCTGAAGAAGAAGATTTCTGCGGATACACAGATGTCTGAGGATGACCTCAAAAAGTATTATGAAGAGCACAAGGAAGATTTCAAGAAAGACCGTGAGATCAATACACGACATATCCTCCTAAAGACTGAAGAAGAAGCAAAGCAGGTTCAGGCGAAACTGCAAAAAGGAGAGGACTTTGTTGAACTCGCAAAAAAATATTCTATCGATCCTAATGTGAGACAGTCAGGAGGAGAGATTGGTTTTCAGCCAAAAGGTTCGCTAATCCCTGAATTTGAAAATGCTGCCTATAAATTAAACAAGGTGGGCCAGGTCAGTGGTATCGTAAAGACACAATTCGGTTATCATATTATAAGGTTAGAAGGCGTTAAACCACCTAGCTACGTGCCGCTGGACGAGGTAAAGGAGTTTATAAAACAGAAGAACTCACAGGAAAAACAAAAAGAAGTGCTCGAGAAGTATATCGAGGAACTCAAGAAAAACGCAAAGATAACAATCAATGAAGCGCTCTTGAAAGATGAGAAGTCTGAGCAGCCTGTTAAGGCTGAATCTCCAGACAAAGCCTCGTCACCTCAAAAAGTAGGAACACCACAGAAACAGGAGGCGCCTTCAAAACAGCCAGAAGCTGAACCGTCGAAATCAAGCGTAAAGGAAGAACCACAGCCCAAAAAATAAGATATGAAAATCATAACCTGTATTGTCATTGTTATCATTTCATTTATTTTTCCTGTTCTCTGTGCAGGGGAGGTAATGGACAGAATCATTGCAATCGTTAATGATGACATCATCACCCTTAAGGAAGCTGAAAAACATGTCCAGGTTGAAAAAGAAGGCAGGTTTGTCTCAATTAATGAATACATGACGAATTTAAGACTTAAAGAGAAGATCGATCTACTCATCGATGATGTCCTCATACGGCAAGAGGCGAAAAGAATGAAGATCGACGTTGAGGAAAAGGAAGTTGAGGGGATTATTGAAAATATAAAAAAACAATACCTTATAGACGACACAGAATTAATGCAAAAATTAAAGGATGATAACATCAGTCTCGATGACTTTAAAGTAGGTCTTAAGAACAATGTGCTCAGAAGCAGGCTGCTGAATCGCGTTATTTCTCCGGAGGTAAATGTAACTGAACAGGACCTCAGACAATACTACGACAAGCATAAAGAAGAGTTTATAGATGAAGAATACAGATTACAGCAAATCTTTGTATCTGGACAGCGAGAAGATGCTCAGAAACGTATCATAGAAGCATACAAACTTCTCCAGGAAGGAAAACCTTTCGAGGTTGTTGTCAAGGATTTCTCAGATGATAAGAAAAGTTCTGCAACGGATGGGGATATAGGTTTTGTTAAAAAAATTGACTTGATTCCCCAATTACGCGATGTTGCTGGTATGCTTTCGCCTGGTGTATACAGTTCGATAATCACAACACCCTATGGTTTTCACATTTTGAAGCTTGTGGAAAAGAAAAGGGGTGAAACGATGACCTTTGAAATGGCGAAAGAGGCCATCAATGAAAAGATTATTCAGGAAGAATCCGAAAAGCGTTACAATGACTATATCGTTAAACTGAGAAAAGGATCATATATCGAGGTCAAGATCTGAACAGGATCGCAATTACCATGGGTGACCCTGCCGGCATCGGTGGGGAAATTATTCTGAAAGCGCTTCACCAACTGTCCCGAAAAAGCATCCCTCTCATTATTGGCGATTACTCTGTTATTAATGACCATCTCCGAACCATCAAGACCATGAGCAAAAGACCCCACTTCAAAGGGTTCATGGAAGGAGGAAAAGGGGATGTAGAATTTATTGACATTGGTTGTATCAGGGGCCTTCGCTTTGGAGCTATTGATGGGTTATACGGACAGGCTTCCTATGCTTACCTCATTGAGGCTCTTAAACTTGTTTTTCTTGGAGATGTTTCTGCCATTGTAACATGCCCCATTAGCAAAGCCTCTTTTCACAAGGGAGGGATAAGTTTTCCAGGGCATACAGAAATTCTGGCACATTTTGGCGGAGTGACAGACTATATTATGATGATGGCTAATAAAATCATGAGAGTCTCTCTCGTAACGATCCACATTCCACTTAAGCATGTCCCGGAAGAAATTACTATAGAGCGTGTTTTTAAGTGTATTGCCCTTACCCATCACTCTCTCAGAACCTATTGGGGTATTGGTAATCCATCGATCAAAGTGTGTGGCTTAAACCCCCATGCAGGTGAACACGGTATAATGGGAAACGAGGAAAATGCCATATCAGAAGCAATCAACAGAGCTAAATCGATAGGTATGGAAGTCGGAGGGCCATACCCAGCTGATACATTGTTTCACTCCCCGGACTGCCATGCATATATTGCCATGTATCATGATCAGGGCCTCATACCCGTGAAAACAGTAGACTTCAGAGGAACTGTCAATATCACCCTTGGACTCCCTTTTATCAGGACATCTCCAGGCCACGGAACAGGATTTGATATTGCAGGAAAAGGGATTGCCGATCCGTCAGGGCTCGTTGAAGCCTACCGTACTGCTGAAGAAATGTGCATAAAAACTTCTTGACAAAAAGGCGTTCATAAAGTACAAGTGTATCATACCTATTTTTGGATACTGTATACAATGGGTTAAGCGTCACCAAGGCATCGGCAAAAGAGAGGGGGGTTCAAGATTAAAAAACATTAAGGGGGTATGTTATGGGTATTAAGAGAGCTTTGGTACTATCTGTTGTAGTTACACTTTTTTTTGGCTTTGGTCTTATCCTGCCGCAAACCTCACATAGCCAAGCAACAATCACGCTAAAATATGCGAATTTTCCACCTGCCACTACGTTCCCGTGCATTCAGATGGAGCGCTGGGCTAAAGAGGTGGAAAAAAGGACAGCCGGGAAAGTAAAGATTCAGACCTTTCCCGGAGGCACTCTTCTTCCTGCAAAAAATATCTTCGATGGGGTAATAGCAGGTACTGCGGATATTGGCAACTTTGCCATGAGCTACCAGCCTGGTAGGTTTCCTATTTCAGAAGCCATCGATCTTCCTGTAGGATTTACCACCGCGAAAGCAGCAAGTATGGCCCTGTACGACCTGATAGAAAAATACAATCCGAAAGAATTTGAAAAAGTGAAAATGATTACGCTCTTTACCTGCCCGCCGGCCGACTTTATGACGAAAACAGCGGTAAGGTCCTTAAAAGACCTGAAAGGAATGGAGCTTCGTACATCCGGGACAGGTACTGAAGTACTAAAGCGTATCGGCGCAACGCCTGTAGGAATGCCTCAATCAGAGGCACCAGAAGCAATACAGAAAGGCATTGTGAAAGGAAACGTGTCTTCCATGGAAATCCTCAAAGACTTTAACTTTGCAGCATACCTGCCTTTTGCAACAGAGGCGAATCTCTTTGTGGTTTCCTTTGCAGTTGTCATGAATAAGGATAAGTGGAATTCCCTGCCTGCAGACGTGAAGAAGGTGATCGACGACATGAGGCGTGAACAGGCAGAATGGACAGGCAAATACGTGGATGATCACGTACAAGAATCTCTTCAGTGGTCAAAGGAAAAATACAACCATCAGCTCATAAAATTGTCTAAAACAGATATGGACGATATCGCAAAGCTCACCAGGCCGATGATCGATGAATACATCAAGAAGGTAAACGGCCTGGGTCTTCCTGGCGACCAGATCGTCAAGGATGTATACTCTTTAAGAGCGAAATACGAAAAACAATATACAAAGTAAGTATAGGACATGATGCAAAGAGGTGTCTTTATGCATAGCCATAGATACCTCTTTGCATGAAAGACCAATCATTTACCAACATATCAGCTTCACGGAGGCTTTTCATGAAGTACTTCGAGCAAGCCATTATATTTTTAAACAAGATATTTCTCATAGTGGGCGGTATTGCAGTGCTCGCGCTTATGTCGGTTGCAACAGCAAATGTAGTACTAAGAATCTTTCACATCCCATTTCGCGGCGCCTATGAGCTTGTATCATTCATCGGGGCAATTGTTATCGCATTTGCTCTTGGATTCACCCAGCAACGAAAAGGCCATATTGTTGTAGATATCCTTACAGAAAGATATCCAAAAGGATTAAGCAAGGCATTCGATATCGTAAACCACCTTGTCACCATGATCTTTTTTACCATAATTTCCTGGCAAATATACAGGGTAGGTATGCAGATTTGGAACTCCGGAGAGCTTTCCGAAACCTTGAAGATTATATACCATCCATTTATTTTTGCCGTATCTTTAGGGTTCATAACATTATCACTAACAGCTCTTGTTCAGCTTATAACCGATATTCAAGGGGGAGAGGAGAAATAGAGATGGAAGGTCCGGTTGTTGGTGTATATGGCATCATCGTCATGTTCGCAATACTCTTTCTTACGAAGATCCCAGCAGCATTTGTCATGGCTCTGGTCGGTTTTCTCGGGGTTGCTTACGTTACATCGTTTCAAGCCGCCCTCGGAATGATCGGCGCAGATATGTGGAACATCTTTTCTAGTTATGGATTAACAGTGATCCCTATGTTTATCCTTGTAGGTGAGTTCGCCCATTACGGAGGTTATAACAACAGCCTGTATAGTGCTACGTATAAGTGGTTCGGGCATTACAAAGGTGGGCTATCAATAACGACGATCATGGCATGCGCTATTTTTTCAGCTATAAGTGGTTCCAACACTGCAACGGCTGCAACTATGAGCACTGTTGCCATCCCTGAGATGAAAAAATATAATTACCACCCTCAACTGAGCGCTGGATCAGTTGCTGCCGGAGCTACCCTTGGAGTGCTTATCCCTCCAAGTATCGTACTCGTTGTCTATGGGCTTTATACAGGGCAATCTATAGGCAAACTTTTTTTTGGAAATGTTATACCAAGTGCAATCCTTACCGTTCTTATTGCATCGACAGTATTCTATATCTGCTGGCGCCATCCCGACTGGGGTCCCAAAGGACCGAGGAGTGGGTGGATTGAACGGATCAAAGCGCTCCCAGACCTTGTAGATATTTTTATCCTTTTCGGTATTATAATGTATGCCCTCTTTACCGGTGTTGTAACAGCCACTGAGGCTGCAGCAGCCAGCTGTGCCATCGCCCTCGTTCTCTGCCTCGCCAGGAGAAAACTCTCATGGTCTGGGTTTCTTAAATCTGTTTCAGACACTCTGTGGATTTCCTGTCTCGTTTTCATGATTGTTGCAGGTGCAGTCATATTTGGACGGTTTCTTGCCGTGACAAGACTTCCCTTTGAAGCAGCGGCAATGATAGGTTCCCTTGCCCTCCCGAGTTGGGTTCTTTTCTGGATCATTATTGCCTGTTACATTATTGGTGGATGTGTTATGGATGCTTTGGCTTTCCTTCTCGTATCTCTGCCCATATTTTACCCGATTGTGATGCAGATGGGCTATGACCCCATATGGTTTGGCCAGGTCATCTGTATTGTAACAACCATGGGCTCAATAATGCCACCAATCGGTATCTGCTGCTATGTTGTTGCAGGTATGGCAAAGGACATACCTCTGGGTACCGTGTTTAGGGGAAGCTTTTACTACATACCGTCATATATTCTGTCTATCATTGTGCTCATGCTTTTCCCCTATGCCACGGTTATGATCCTGTCAGATCTTGTACGTTAGCAAAGTAATCCGTGACATGTGACGCATAATTAGCTAATATTCTACAGTCCCTGGCTGGTCAAAATCTCCAGTATTTCGATGTATCGCGCCCGCGCCTTTGCTGCAATTGATTCAGGCAGTTCAGGACCAGGATATGTTTTATTCCAGTCAAGCGTCAGAAGATAATCCCGAACGATCTGTTTGTCATAGCTGTCCTGGGCACCACCCGCCTTGTAAAGCTTCTTTGACCAGAATCTTGAAGAATCAGGGGTTAAAATTTCGTCCACAATAACAATTTCATTATCGACTATACCAAACTCAAATTTCGTGTCGGCAATTAAAATGCCTTTCCTTTCCGCAATTTCACACCCCTTTTCATATATTTTGATGCTAAGGTCCCGGAGGGTTGCTGCAAGTCTTTCCCCAATCATTGCTGTTAAGTCTTCGAAAGAGATGTTCATGTCATGCCCTTCTTCTGCTTTTGTCGTTGGCGTAAAAATAGGGTGTTCCAATTTGCTTGACTCAACCAGACCTTCAGGCAATTCTATTCCACAGATTGTACCTGTCTTTTTGTAGTCACTCCAGCCTGAGCCGGAAAGGTATCCCCGAACAACGCATTCAACTGGTATAATACGTGCTTTTTTTACCAGCATACTGCGGTCTCTCAGGGAATCGCTGTGCTTCTTAAGAATCTCGGGATATCTGTCCACATCTACTTCGAGTATGTGGTTTTTAACTATATCCTCTACTTGCTTAAACCAGAATACGGAGAGTTTGGTCAGCACTTTTCCTTTGTCAGGAATTCCAGTGGGAAGGACAACATCAAAAGCGGATAATCTGTCACTTGCAACGATAAGGAGTTTTTCACCGAGATCATAAATATCTCGCACTTTTCCTCTTTTGGGTGTGCCAATGTCAACAAAATTAGTTTTTATGAGTGCTTTTTCCATGCCAGCCTTCCTTTTTTTCGGTCTTTTCGCATTAAGTGGTTCTTTTCAACTTTATCCAGCACCCAACGCAGCGTATATGGCAAATACTATCCTTCCTTCTCAAATTCGCTTTTTGGTGCACCACATACCGGGCATACCCAGGTATCAGGCAGATCTTCAAATTTTGTCCCTGCCTTGATCCCGGAATCAGGGTCACCGTTCTGAGGGTCGTAAATATAACCACAGACGGTACATTTGTATTTGTCACCCGTTGCTCCAACCGCGGTACTCTCCTCTTTAACGTATGTCGGGGCAGTCTTTGGCGATTTTCCACCCTTTATCTGACGATAATATGAATAGGTCATTGGTTCTGCATCACTTAAAACCTCACAATCGACTACCTTTCCGATAAAAATCGTGTGAGTTCCCACATCGGTACTGCTTAGTACCTCACATTCAAGATAACCAGTGGCATAGTCAAGGACTATAGGAACACCTGTAACCTTCCCAGCCCTGAAATTGGCATCTTTGAATTTATCTATATCCCTGCCTGATTTAAAACCCCAGTTCCCAATAAAATTCATGGGAGCCTCTTTTGAAATAATTGATGCTGTAAACGTTTTGCTTGTGGTGATATATTCATGGGTTAGGTTTTGTTTGTTGATACTCACAGCTACTGTTGGCGGGTCAGAGGTTATCTGAAAAAGTGTATTGGCAATCTGGCCGTTTATTTTATCATCTTTTTTAGAACTAATGACATACATCCCATAACAGATTTTCTGGACAGCTTTGATGTTCATAAAATATCCTCCTTAATTTTTAAAGAATAGAGCCCACCGGCCTACATTCATCCGTTCTTGAGTTTCGGAAGATAGGTCTATTCATACTATATCCTGACAAACACCTTAATTAAATCCATATATTGAGTCCGTAGTCAGAGAAACTGTAATTGTAACTTTTTCTCCCAAATCTTTCTACCAAAATAATTGCTCGGAACACTTTATTGAAAATTTCTCTTGCATGACCAATACCAATAACCGTAAACTTTTTTTTACAGCAG
Organism: Syntrophorhabdus sp. PtaB.Bin027; assembly: GCA_002067585.1. GTDB lineage: Bacteria > Desulfobacterota > Syntrophorhabdia > Syntrophorhabdales > Syntrophorhabdaceae > Syntrophorhabdus. The sequence continues at coordinate 18,441 of MVQO01000178.1, read as the reverse complement.
ATTGAAACAAAGGGGGACTCCATGCGCACAAAAACCTTGCTGTACACTACAATCTTTGTTGCGGTAGCATTTTTTGTTATAAGTAACGAATTATATGCGCAAAAAAGGAAAAGCGCACCTACTGGCGTTGATGTCAGCGAATGCTACAGTTGCCATGATACGATCAAAGATTTACGCAAAATGGGGAAACATGTGAAAGTAGAGTGTACAAACTGCCATAGCAACCTTGAAAAACACCTTATCAATCCAGGCTCAGAAACAAGGCCCAACACAAATACCTCTTGGGAGGCATGCGGACAGTGCCACAAGGAGCAGTACAAGTCATCTTTCGAAGTAGCTTACCACCGACCGGCGAGGGACGATAAATCCCAGCTCACAAACAGGTCTCCCAATCCCTTCTGGGACAAATTAATGATGGGGCACGGCTTCACCAAAGAACATGCCCTTACAAGAAGCCATCCGTGGAGTCTTATCGATCATCTCCTGGTAGACAGGGCGTATGGAGGCAGATTCCAACCGAAAAAAGGGTGGGAATACACATCTGAAAAGCCACACTCAAAAATCTGGGATATCCTTTATGACAAGTTTCCTGATGTAAAAGAGCACAAAGCCTTCCTTCCTCAGACCGCAGCAGGGGCAAATCCTACCTGTTTTCAATGTAAAACCCAGGACCAAATTCTTGACTGGGCCTATATGGGCGACCCTGGCAATGGGGCAAAATGGTCACGGATGTCTAAGCCCAATGAACTTGCAAAATCTGTTAAGCACAGCCTGAACTGTTATACCTGCCACGACCCCCATGCAGCAAGGCCAAGAATTGTAAGAGATGCGCTAATCGAGGCCCTGAACAAGCCTGCTGGTGATACATTATGGCACACCGACCCAAAAAGGACTATTTTTAAGGTCATAGATATGGGGATGCGTGGTTATCCACGAAAAATTGCTATCCTGGAGAAATATGATACAAAGCTTCAATGTGGTCAGTGTCACATGGAGTATAATTGTAATCCAGGAACAGATACAAAGACCGGCCAGCCTGTTGGTTTTGCTGACAGACGAACAAATCATGATCCATTCAAAGATTCTCTTGGACTTTATGATCATTACGTGAACCAGATTCATTTTCTTGACTGGAGACATCCCCTTACAGGAGGGCTTCTCTGGAAAGCCCAGCATCCCGATTCTGAAGCCTACTACAATTCAAAACATGCGAAGGCAAATGTTAGCTGTAATGACTGTCACTCTCCGAAGGTTAGAGATAAAAAGACAAGAAAGACCTACACATCACACTTTGTTGTGACTCCAAGGTTTCAGCTGAAAGAGACCTGCTTAAAATGCCATTCTGGTTGGACCGAGGAACAGGCACGATACACTATAGACTCGGTAAAGGCTTACACAAAAGGCCGGATGCGGAAAGCTGAATTCTGGATTTCGAACCTTATCGACAAGATCGTTGAGGCAAAGGTTGCAAACGTTGATACTGTAATTCTTAAGGAAGCTCAAAACCAGCATCTGAAAGCCCACATTCTCTGGGAGTTCTGGACAGCGGAAAATTCTGACGGTTTCCATAACCCGGGTCTCGCCCGTGAGTCCTTAACAGGTGCCATCGACGAAGCCCAGAAAGGAATTGCTATCCTCAATAAGGCAATGGGGAAATAGAGATGATAACCCAGCTGTAAGCAAAAGAATAATAAAAACATTGCACCTCGCTCCAAATCCAGGCCCCAGTTGCGCAGGTCAAACCTTGTGTTTTCCAAAATTCATAAGATTAGGAGCAGAACAGGCATGTTTGCAGCGAATGCCCGAGCATGTATTCGTCCTCATGGTAAACAAGTTTTATATTCTGTTTTTTTAGAAAAACTCTTTGATCGTCTTGCGGAGTTTTGATTTTAAGCCCTCTATTGATACCGGTTGTTTGACAAGTGTCAGCTCGTTTATTACTGGCACCCTCTCTTCGAAGGTAGGTCGATTGTTGCGATAAATAACGCCGATGGGGATCCTGTCCCCCCACTCAAGGGCCTTCTGAAAGGCCGCCACACGATCTTCAGGATTGTAATCATCCTCTATGTGGTAGACGCGCTGGCTATACCATGCATACGTATTCACCCGGTTAAAGGTAACACAGGGCTGGAAGATGTCAACGAGGGAGAAGCCTTTGTGATTTACCGCCGTCTTAATCAACCCCTTTAAATGCTCGTGGTCACCGGCATATCCCCGTGCCACAAAGCTGCAATCAAGGGCAACAGCCAGGGCCATTGGGTTTAACTGCTCTGACAATACACCAAAAGGCTGGTTCTTAGTAACCATCTCCTCCATGCTGGTAGGCGAAGCCTGGCCCTTCGTAAGACCATAGATCTGGTTGTCGTGAACAAAAAGCTTAACACCGATGTTGCGCCTGATGGCATGCATCAGGTGGTTACCACCCTCACCGTAACAGTCGCCATCTCCTGCTACCGCAACAACAAGCATCTCGTGGTTTGCAAGCCTTGCCCCTGTTGCAACCGGGAGGGTACGCCCGTGAAGGCCGTTAAAGGTGTTACACTTCAGGTAATGGGGAAACTTACCGGACTGGCCTATACCAGAGACAATGAGAAATTGGTGCGGTTCAATGTCCATTTCCACAAACGCCTCCTTGAAAGCCCTGAGGATGGGAAAATTTCCACAACCAGGGCACCAGGCTGGCTCCTGTCCTTTGTAATCATCCAATGTAGGCACTTATCTCTCCTAAAAGCTCTTCCACGAGGAAGGGCCTGCCATCGTAGCGATTGATCTTTCCGGTAAACTCAAAACCTGTCTCCGTTTTCATAAGCCGTGCAAACTGGCTTGAGGCATTCTGTTCAACAATAATTGTCATGTTTGCTTTTCCCAGTATTTCCAGATAATCGAGTTCCTGGCTGGAAGGAAAAGGGAAAATCTCGCTGAAATGGAGCATCGCGACTTTTGTTGTCTCTGAAAGGATATTGACTGCCTCTTTCATGATCCCGTATGTTGAACCCCACCCGGTGAGGATAATGTCAGGCCTGCTGTTGCCATAAAAAACAGGGGGTGTAATTTCGGATCGAATAAGGGGCATTTTTCTAAAAAGCCTCTTATCAACCATCTGAACCCTTGTGGCAGCATCTTCAATAAGATGTCCATCTTCGTCGTGTTCATCGCTGTCCGTCACAACGAGATGTCTCGAAGTGCCTGGCCTGGCAAAGGGAGATATGCCATGATCTGTTAGAAAATGACGCTTGTAATCTTTAACCCCTTCCAGTTCAGACTCAGTTGCCCGCCAGTCTGTCAAGGTAAGCTTATTGAGGTTAAACCCATCATATGTCCACTGAGAGTCTGAAAGGTATTGATCAATGAGGATAAAAACCGGTATCTGGTATTTTTGTGCAAGGTCGAAGGCTTTGTTTGTGAGGAGGAATGCTTGTTCAGGTGTTCCTGGCGCAAAGATCACCCTCGGAAATTCTCCGTGGCCGGCATGGAGAGCAAAGAGGAGATCTCCCTGCTCGGTTCGAGTCGGAAGTCCTGTTGCGGGTCCGGGTCTCTGGGCAAGGGCAATAACAATGGGCGTTTCTGTCATGGCAGCAAGAGAAAGGCCTTCTACCATGAGGGCAAAACCACCCCCTGACGTTCCGGTCATAGCACGAATACCTGCGAAAGAAGCTCCGAGCGCCATATTGATGGCTGCAATCTCATCTTCAGCCTGCTCGACAATTACTTCAAATTCCTTGGCTTTGCTTGCAATGTAGAGCATGATGCCTGTCGATGGTGTCATGGGATATGCAGAATAAAACTTGCAACCAGATGCAAGAGCTCCAAGTCCCACTGCTTCATTAATGCCAATAAGCATTTTTTTTGTGCCAATTGCAGGCGTAGAAAACTCACACCGCAAACATTCACGCCCTGCAAATTCATGTCCTGCCCGGGCAGCATTTGCATTTGCAGAAAGCACAGCTTCCCCTTTTTTGCCGAGAATTTCCCGGAGAATATCTAGAAAAATGTCAGTTCCAAGGCCAAGCATTCCCAGTACAGTCCCTGTAGCCACTGTGTTGACCATGATCTTGTCGCCACCATTTTTCAACGCAAGATCAAGGAGAGGGACGTCAAAAAACTGTGATCCATCATGTTTTTCTTTCAGCGCTGCTGAATCATAAACAACAACACCTATGGCAGAAAGCTCTTTACTATGGGAAGAAATACTGTCACTATCGAGTGCAACAAGAATATCCACCGGTCCTCTTGAGGCAGAAATCTCTTTATCCGAGACACGCATCTGATAGAAGTTGTGACCACCCCGGACACGCGACATGAAATCCTGGTGAGTGAAAACGTGATAACCGCAGCGTGAAAATACCTTGGACAAAGTGTCGCCGATTGTCTGGATGCCCTGGCCTGCCTCACCGCCAATTTTTATTGTATAATCCAGAATTCCTCCTCATGCCGTAATATAAAGCATAATGAATGTTGTTATCAAGCTACATTTTGCTGATTGATGGGTAAATGATAAATCAAAAGGAAGGCTAAATTATGAGTCAATGGGATGGGGAAGGTCACCATTAACTTTTTACTTCTCCTGCACCATCAGCTTAAAGCTATAAGCTTTGTTTCTTTTCGCTCCTTGCCAGAATAGCATACTCAAACCCATCGAGTAGGGCAAGAAAGGATCCCATATTAATATTTGCCGAAATAGCGGCAACGCTCCATATCTCCTGCCCATCCGTGAAGATTATTGATACCTCAACCTGTGCTGCTGTCCCAGATTTTGCCTCGTGGATCCTCGAGGAATAATCTACGAGTTTAATCTGCTGGATGACAGGAAAGATAGATGCAAGAGATTTCTTGAGTACGTTTGCCAGCGCATCAACAGGACCTACGCCTGTAGATGCTTCATGGGTCTCGTGGTCATTTCTTTTTATTATAACAGTTGCTTCTGGTCTTGAACCATCATCAATCAATCTATACGCACCGACGATTTCAAAGGGTCGCTTATAATTTCGTAAGGATCGAAGAATGTTCAATTCTTTTGTGGCATCCCTGATATTCAATAGTTTCTTCAACGGTCTTTCTCCTCTTCGATGAGCAGTTTGTAGTCTATTCCATCAACAAGGGCCTGCCAGCTTGCTTCAATGATATTTTCAGACACTCCAACCGTTCCCCATGTTTGCTTTCCGTCACTGCTCTGAATTAGTACCCTCGTTGCTGCCTTTGTTCCGTCTCTGGTGCTCAACACCCTAACCTTGTAATCCACTAAATTCATCTCTGTAAGTTTAGGATAGAACTTGTGGAGAGCCTTTCGGAGAGCATTATCAAGGGCGTTAACCGGGCCTGCACCAAGGGCGGCCGTATGTTCTACCGTGTCCGCAACTCTGACAAGGATTGTTGCCTCTGAAACAGGGTGATTCTTCTCCTTTTTTTCAACCATTACTCTGAATCCGATAAGATCGAAATACTTCTTATGGATGCCAAGGGCTTTCTTAATAAGGAGCTCCAGAGAGCCTTCGGCACCTTCAAACTGGTAGCCATACATTTCGAGGTCTTTGACATTTTTCATCACTTCACGGGCAAGTTTTTTATCTTTCTCAATGTCAACGTTAAACTCCTTTGCCTTGTATAAAATACTGCTCTCACCAGATAAATCTGAAATGAGCACCCTTTGCGCGTTTCCAACAAGCTCGGGTTTAATGTGCTCATAAGTCTCTGGGTTTCTTCTTATTGCACTAACATGGATCCCACCCTTGTGAGCAAATGCGCTGTCGCCAACAAATGGCTGGTGTTTATTGGGAAGGAGATTTGCCATCTCATCTACAAAAAGGCTCAATTCCCTGAGATGGATAAGCCGTTCCGGTTTTATTCCCCTGTGCCCCATTTTTAGTACCACATTTGGTATGATTGAACACAGGTTTGCATTACCGCACCGCTCGCCGTATCCATTAATTGTCCCCTGTACATGCCTGCACCCAGCTTTGACAGCCATCAACGAATTTGCGACAGCGTTTTCTGTGTCATTGTGGGTATGAATACCCAGCTTTGCCTCGGTCATATTGGTAACCTTGGCAACAATATCACTTACTTCGAAGGGCATACTGCCGCCATTTGTATCGCAGAGCACAACAACGTCAGCGCCGGAGTTAACAGCCACCTCCAGAACCTTCATCGCATAAGCGTTGTTTTTCTTGTAACCGTCGAAAAAGTGTTCTGCATCAAAAAAGACCTTCTTTCCATGTTTCTTTAAAAAGGTTATTGTCCTGTCAATCATCCTGAGGTTCATGTCCAGGCTTACCTTCAAAGCATCGATTACATGAAGGTCCCAACTCTTGCCGACAATGGCCACAAACTCTGTATCAGCGTCAAATATAGCTTTTATAATCTCGTCCTCTTCAGGCTTTGAGTGAGGTTTCATAGTACTGCTGAAGGCAACGATCTTAGAGTTTTTTAGGTTCAGCCTTTTCACATCTTTAAAATACGAAAGATCCTTTGGGTTTGAACCAGGCCAGCCCCCTTCAATGAAATGCATCCCGAACTCATCCAACTTCTCAGTAATTCTCAGTTTGTCTGTAAGAGAAAAGGCAATGTCTTCAGATTGTGCCCCATCCCTCAGTGTGGTGTCGTAGAACTCGACCGTCACATCTCCTCCTTAATTTCTTCCTTGTCAAGACCAAATGCTTTATGAAGGGACTGGACTGCAAGTTGACCGTATTTACTCTCAACAACGCACGAGAGCTTTATTTCCGATGTGGTAATAGCCTTTATATTAATCCCTTCATCTGCAAGAACTGCAAACATTTTAGATGCAATTCCTGCATGAGAAATCATACCAGAACCCACTATCGATACCTTGGCTATATCTTCGTCGATGGATACTCCAGCTGCCCCAATCTTCTTTGCCATTTCCTCCATAATTTTATATGCTTTTTTGGCATCCGTTCTTGAAACGGTAAAGGTAATATCGGTTTTGTCCTTTTTGCTCACATTCTGCACAATTACGTCAACAACAATTTTTGCATCTGAAAGAGCTGTGAATATCTTCGCTGCCATACCTGGTTTATCGGGCACCTTTCTAACAACAATCTTCGCTTCATTTTTATTATAAGTAACACCTGCAATTACAACTTTTTCCATTGACATAGTCGCACCCTCCTTACATACTAATGTTCCTGGTCCATCTCCAAAAGAAGTCTTAACTAGGATCGGAACGTTATATTTCTTCGCAAGCTCAACTGACCGTATTTGCAGAACCTTTGCCCCAAGGCTTGCCATCTCGAGCATTTCATCGTAAGAGATTTTGTCAAGGCGCCTTGCCTTGTGGCATACGCTCGGGTCAGTTGTGTAAACGCCATCAACATCGGTATATATTTCACATATATCAGCCTGAAGGGCTGCTGCAAGGGCCACTGCAGTTGTGTCAGATCCACCTCTCCCAAGGGTTGTGATATCGCCTTTCTCATCAATTCCCTGAAACCCTGAGACAACGACCACCCTTCCTTTATCAAGCTCCGCGGCAAGGCGATCTTTTTCTATAGTTGCAATCCGTGCTTTCGTGTAGCTCGAATCAGTTACAATACGAACCTGATGGCCTTGCATTGAAACAGCATCACAGAGCATGTTTTTCAACATGATTGCCAACAGGGCTGAACTAACTTGTTCACCTGTTGATATAAGTACATCTACCTCCCTTTCGTCGGGAAACTTGTCTATGCTGTATGCCAGATTGAGTAATTTGTCGGTCTCTCCGGCCATAGCAGACAGCACAACAACAACCTTGTCGCCTTTTTCCCTATAAGATATTACCCGTTTGGCTACATTTCTGATCCTGTCAACATCTGCTACTGAAGTGCCGCCGTATTTCTGAACAACAAGCATGTTTTTGACCTCCATTGTAATATTGAAGACGTTCACGGCTCATCGTTAACCGCCCATTGCAAACCGTGAACAACCTATGTTTTTGTTATCCTAATCCTGCGTTCTTCTTCTCCAATAATCTCGATATCTACCCGTATTATACCATCCCACCAGCACGCTCTTTCCGCCCACTCAACAGCTACTACACCTTCTTCAAGAAACTCCTCTATGCCGAGGGGCGCAAAATCATTTTCCTCAATTCGGTAGAGATCAACATGACAGAGCTTTGTATCTTTTCCCTCGTAAATATTCATAATGGTAAAAGTGGGACTTACAACATATAACCAGTCTTCTACCCCTAAGCCTTTTGCCACACCTTTGACAAACTGGGTTTTTCCTGCCCCAAGTTCTCCGTAAATTGCATATAAATCACCACGCCTTGCTGCACTGCCGACCTGCTCTCCAATGTCCCAGGTCTCAGAGGGACTTCTCGATATAAACTCTATCCTTGCCATCTCTGATATCTCGTAAAGCTTTGCCTATACCACTTACAAGGTCTCCAGCGAGGAGATCCATATCGGTGTTGTTTTGAACCCACGTGTCTGCAATATATCCGTGAAGATAGGTCCCTATAATGGACGCCTCAATCGGGGCATGCCCTTGAGAGAGGAGGCCACCTACAAAACCTGTCAGAATGTCACCGCTGCCGCCTTTGGCAAGGGCAGGATTGCCGGTTGGGTTAATAAAGAGCTCCTCTTTATCGCTCACGATAACCGTCCGCGCACCCTTCAAGATAAGGTTTGCCCCTGTATGACGAACAAATCGCTGTGCTACCCCTACACGATCATTGTTTATATCTTTCGGTGTCACTCCCATCAGACGGGAAAGCTCACCAGGATGAGGTGTAAACACTGCTTTCCTTCCTGATCCCTTGATAATATCTGTTTGGCCTTGAAATGCATTAATTCCATCGGCGTCTATGACAAATGGTTTATTTATGTTTTGATAAAGCTCCCTCACGAGCATCGTAGTATCAGACTCCTGAGAAAGCCCCGGCCCCATGACAATGACATCCTTGTCACTGACAAAGTCAGAGATTTCTTTATAAGCTGACAGGTGAAAATAACCAGTTCCTCTGTCTCTGACCGGATAGGTCATTACCTCTGAAAGCTTCGAGGCAACAATGCTGTTAAGGCTTTCAGGTATAAGAAGCGTTACAAGACCAGCACCGATTTTTAGGGCTGCTTGTGATGTCATGCATGCAGCGCCTGTCTTGCCCGGTGAACCTGCAATCACTGCCACATGACCAAATGTGCCCTTGTGGTCCCAAGGCAAACGTTTTTTGAGAAATCCTCGAACCATAGCCCCCTCGATAACACGACCATCAAAACCTAATTTTCCCTCAATCAAAGAAGGCATGGAAATATCTATGACCGTTAATTTTCCCGTATGATATGCCCCTGGCTGGAGTATCTGTCCGATTTTTGGATAGCCGTAAGTAAAGGTATGGGTTGCACGAATAGCAGTACCAAGTGGTTGGCCTGTTTTTCCGTCGATACCTGAGGGAATGTCAACTGCAATTACTGGTTTTCCTGATATGTTAATATCTTCAATCACTGCCTTTTCAATCCCGCTCACTGGTTTTGAAAGGCCTGTACCAAAGATAGCATCAATAATTATGTCTGCATCTCTGATGCCATCTGTGATCCCTTTTGTCTTATCAGTACACTCGGAGATCTTACCGCCGATTGACTTGTAAATTCCCATGTTAAGGGCTGCATCACCTTTGAGGTCTGAAGCTTTGCAAAGGAGAAAAACCCTCGTTTGAAAGCCATCCCTCAGGGCATAACGGCCGATCACAAAACCGTCACCGCCATTATTTCCCCTTCCACAGAAGATTGTCACCTTTTCTTTTCCGGAAAAATAACGTTCTTTTGCCAACCTGTAGGTGCCTCTTCCTGCATTTTCCATGAGCACAGCAGAGGGTATCCCCAATGTATTTATAGCATACCTATCATATTCGGCCATGCGTTCAGGCGTCAAAACAACCATGCGTACCTCCGAAATTAAACCGTTTGGAGCCTATCATTTCGTGTTTGAGTTGAGAGGGAACACAAGTACCTGTGACAGATAACCAGGATTCCGACTCATCAATGTCAACGTATCACCACTACTGCCACGGCGAATCTTCGTTCGTGGGAAATGCTTACTTCACGATAAACCTTACCCCTGAATACTATATAGGGTTTCCCGCCCTGTTGAAGTACCTCGATCTCCTTCCAGCCTGCTGATTCTCCGATGGCTTTCATGAATGCCTCTTTTGCTGCAAAACGTCCGGACAAAGTCTCCTGTATCCGTACCTTTTTGCCCGCATATTCAAGCTCCTGACCTGTAAAAACCCTGTGCAAGAAGCGGTCGCCAAATCGCTTCACAATTCCTTCCATTCTCGACACATCTACAATATCTATGCCAACCATGGTCAGTTCCCCTGACGCTGTTCACTTTTTAGCTCTCAGGTGTAAGTTTTCCTCATCCCTCAGTACACCTTGACCTTGAGCCAAACACTATTGATTTATCAGCTCAATCATACTCCTTACAGCCATGTCCAATCCAACAAATACTGCCCGGGCAATAATTGAATGTCCAATACTCAACTCATCAATTTCCCTGATAGCAGCTACTTCTTTAACGTTATGGTAGTGAAGGCCATGCCCTGCATTCACTCCCAAGCCAAGCTCTTTAGCTCTCATGGCAGATCTGGCAATTTTTTTTAGTTCTTCTTCTTTTATCTTTTCGTTGACAGCATCGCTATACGTTCCCGTGTGGATTTCGATCATATCAGCGTGGATTTTTTGTGAAGCCACAAGCTGTTCCTCGCTTGGATCAATAAAAAGGCTGACAAAGATGCCTGCAGATCGTAGGCTTTCAACAGTTTTTCTAAGCTTACCGGACTGCCCGACAACATCGAGCCCACCCTCTGTGGTAAGCTCCTGGCGCTTCTCAGGTACAAGGGTTACCATATCTGGCTTGATATTGGTAGCTATCTGTACCATCTCAGGTGTTGCTGCCATTTCCAGGTTTAACTTTGTCCTGACAACCTCTCTCAAAAGTCGAACATCGCGATCCTTAATATGACGCCTATCCTCTCTCAGATGAACTATGATTCCTGAGGCTCCTGCCATCTCTGCAATGCCTGCTGCATAGACAGGCTCAGGATAATTAATGCCTCGTGCTTCCCTTAATGTTGCCACGTGATCAATGTTCACCATTAACGAACCCATTTTATTTCCTCCATGTCAATGTCTCTTCAAGATCACCCGAATCGTCTCCGGCCTTAGTTTGCGGACAAATAATCCCTGAGTGTCAAGGGCGATATCCAGCTCCTCCTCAGCAGCCGTGAAATCACCATCGATTGGAACCGTCTGGATAGTTTCTGCTTTCTCCAAGGATGCCTTGGACCCTTCGACAGTGACGAACTGAGGGTACCAAGACTTCACATTGTACAGACCTTTCCATTTATCATCTAATTTTACAATAGTTTTCAATCGTTTCTCCATAGTCCTTTCTACTTCGATCACCACATAATCCGGTTTGACAGCCTCAATCTGGACACCCTTGGGCACAACGATGTCAGCCTTTTCTATATTGATTATATGGCGGCCATTCTTGAGCTCGCCCATATCAAGGGGAACCTTTATGTCTTTGGGACTGAGGTTTTTGAGGACAGATACAGGACCGCTAATCATCACAAGCACACCTTCAACGTCCATATTTTTTATCATGAAATCCTTTTCCAGGTTTGCAGGCAAGACAGGCACAGAAACGCTCAGCTTCGATTCTCCCACATAGGACACTGCGAACCAGAGCATTATTGCAAGTACAAGGGAAAGCCCCTTGAGCTTCCAGTCATTAAGAATATATCTTTTTACAAAATCCATATATTTTCATAAAACCTTGCAGAGCAGATTGCAGGGGATGTGGCCTAGCGCATCACCTCAACAGCTCTTTCAGTACTTTCTTCAGAGCCTCTTCGCTTATATTGGTGAACATTTCGCCTTTATAAGCATAGGCTATTCTCCCTTTTTCCTCTGAAACAACAACAGCAAGGGCGTCTGTGACCTCTGTTATCCCGATTGCAGCCCTGTGTCGGGTGCCAAGGCTAATATCAACGGTATCTTTTAAAGTAAGGGGCAAAATACAACCCGCTGCACGGATCCTTCCCTCTTGTATGATCATAGCCCCATCGTGGAGTGGGGATGTGGTCTGAAACATGCTGACTATCAATTCTGTATTTACTGCAGCATCAATGCGAATGCCAATCTCCATAAATTCCTCAAGGCCTACTTCCCTTTCGATGACAATCAAAGAACCGATGCGGCGGCTACTCATGACAGAACACGCATTCAACAATTCATCGTAAAATAGTGTTTCCTCCACATAGGTAATTCTCTTAAAAAATGGGCTTCTTCCTATTGCCAGGAGCACTCTCCTTATCTCATTCTGGAATATGACTACAATCACGAAGACTATTGCTCCCACAAAATTGCTAAATATCCACCCAAGCGTAAAAAGTTCAAGTTTTTTTGAAACGTAAAAAACGAAGAAGACTATTATAAAGCCAACAATTAGCTGGATAGCCCTTGTGCCTTTAATTAGGAGAAAGGTACGATAGATAATAAATGAGACAGCTAAAATATCAAGGACATCCTGCCAACGCAGCCCACTGAGCATGAAAATCTTTCCTTCTATCGAAGCTTATTGCGCAGCAAAGGGTTTTTATTTCACACCCTCATTACAGCATCAGTGAATACAACTGTTTTTTTTGCTTTTTTTACATCATGCACCCTAACGATATCCGCCCCGTTCCAGACTGATAGTGCGATGCTGGCAAGGGTGCCCTCAAGCCTTCCTCTTTGGGTTGACTCGGTGATTTTTCCAATAAAACCCTTCATTGACGTACCAACAAGGACGGGCAGATTAAATTTTTTGAAGATATTTATATGCTTTATGATCCTCAGGTTGTCTTCCACCCTTTTTCCGAAACCGATGCCAGGGTCCAGAACTATGTTGCTTCGTTCTATACCTTTACCGGTGACTGCAAAGTCTATTCGTTCCTCAAAAAATGCGCAGATTTCAAAAATGATATCATCATAGGATGGATCGATCTGCATGGTTTGGGGCGTCCCTTTCATGTGCATGATGATTACCTTAGCTTTTGCAGCATTGACTGTGTCAGCCATTTCAGGATCGTGCCTCAACCCACTTATGTCGTTTACCATGTCTGCTCCTGCAAAAAATGATTCCTGTGCAACCCTGGCCTTGCAGGTATCAACAGAAATGGGGATATTCAATCTCTCCCTGATACCTTCCACAACAGGAATAACCCGTCTGAGCTCCTCATCGATTGTAATAGGTTTGGAGAAAGGCCTTGAAGATTCTCCACCTACATCGATTATGTCGGCTCCATCTTCGGCCATCCGTAATGCGTGATCTACCGCTTTTACCCGTGTTGAGTATTTCCCCCCATCAAAAAAAGAGTCGGGTGTGACGTTCAAAACCCCCATTATGAGTGGTCTATCCCTCCACTGCGATTCCCTTCCCGTTTGTATTCTCCTTGATGATGCCATCTATCTCCTGTCCATCGAGGACTTCCTTCTCCAGCAATTTATTTGCTATGGCATGGAGGGCATCCATGTTGGCAAGAACAAGTTGCCTTGCTCTGTCAAAGCAGCCATTCACAGTTTTCTGTAATTCCTCGTCAATCTCCTGAGCAGTGCGCTCGCTGTAATTCTTGTGCTGGGCAATCTCCTTGCCAAGAAAGATGTGTTCCTCTCTCTTTCCGTAGTTTAAAGGTCCAAGTCTATCGCTCATACCCCATTCGCATATCATCTTTCTCGCCAATTCTGTTGCCCTCTCGATATCATTGCCCGCACCGGTAGTCTGATGATTGAGAACCAGCTCCTCTGCAACCCTTCCTCCGAGAAGAATTGTAATATTGTCGAGCAAGTAGTCCTTGGAATATGTATGTCGTTCGTCTATAGGCAGTTGTTGGGTTATACCCAGAGCCCTGCCTCTGGGTATGATTGTTACTTTGTGAATCGGGTCAGACCCTGGGATCATCTTTGCCACCAGGGCATGTCCTGCCTCGTGATATGCCGCATTTCTTCTCTCCTGGTAAGGAATGATCATGCTCCTTCTCTCTACACCCATGAGCACCTTGTCTTTGGCGTGTTCAAAGTCTTCCATCTCAATCTCTTTTTTGTTCTTACGGGCTGCGAGCAAAGCTGCCTCATTTACAAGGTTTTCAAGGTCGGCACCAGAAAAACCCGGTGTCCCTCTGGCGATAATTGAAAGGTCAACGTTATTGGAAAGAATATTTTTTCGCGTATGAACCTTGAGAATGGCTTCCCGTCCTTTGACATCAGGTATAGATACGACAATCTGACGGTCAAATCTCCCAGGACGCAAAAGGGCCGGATCAAGGACATCAGGCCTGTTTGTGGCTGACATGACAATAACGCCCTCGTTTGATTCGAAGCCATCCATTTCCACCAAAAGCTGATTCAGAGTCTGCTCGCGCTCGTCGTGACCTCCGCCAAGACCAGCGCCTCTGTGCCTGCCAACTGCATCTATCTCGTCTATGAATATTATGCAAGGCGCCTGCTTTTTTCCCTGGTTGAACAAGTCTCGAACCCTGGAGGCGCCCACGCCAACGAACATCTCCACAAAGTCTGATCCACTTATGCTAAAAAAAGGCACATCAGCTTCACCTGCAATAGCCTTTGCAAGAAGTGTCTTTCCAGTTCCTGGCGGACCTACAAGCAAAACGCCCTTGGGTATACGACCTCCTAGTTTTGTAAATTTCTTGGGATCTTTAAGGAAATCAATGATCTCTTCCAGTTCTTCCCTCGCTTCATCAATGCCAGCCACATCCTGGAAAGTGACCTTATTCTCCTTGCCGGTAATCAGGCGCGCTTTGCTCTTCCCAAATGCCATCGCCTTTCCACCACCAGCCTGCATCTGACGCATAAAAAAGATCCAAACACCAATTAGCAGAAGCATGGGGAACCATGAAATGACCAGGTTCTGCCATAAACCTCCTTCTTCATCAGGTTTCGCATTAATCTTTACATTGTGAGTCCGCAGAAGCTTCATTAAGTCAGGGTCGTCTGGGGCATAGCTCTTGAACTCTTTGCCATCCTTAAAAACACCGATAATGTTTCTACCCTGAACTGTTACCGACGTGACCTTTTCCGCCTGTACAGCCTCGACAAAATCACTGAAAATCACGCTTTCATAGTTTTTTTTTGGCTTGTAGTATATATTGAAGATAAAAAGACCGAAAAGAATAATAAAAAGCCAGACGAATATATTTTTATTCATTGGGTTCAGTGTGGGATTTTTTGGCATCTATGGTTCTTACCATAAAACCCTTGAATTTTCAACCTATTTAAACGATTTGTTCTATTAAATGTAGCAACTATAAAATTAACCTGAATCTGGTATAATGGTAGTATAAACCCATTATTGAAGGTGCACAATGGAAAAGAATACATTGGATTCTGACACGAAAGGCGAAGCACGAAAGGGGAAACTGATTCTTGGCCTGATAGGTTCTCCCCGCAAACTTGGAAACTGTGAGGTGTTCGTCAAGGAAATTGCTCTCTCGGTAGCTGAAGACTGCAAACTGAAACTGATCAGGATGCCTTCTCTGACAATTGAACAGTGCCTTGCATGCTACAGGTGCATCATGGATCAGCCATGCCCCCAAAAAGATGACATGGAATCCCTGCTTCAGCAGATCGTTCATTCCGATGCCATTATCATCGCATCGCCGGTTTATTTCCTCGGGAGCCATAGCATAATAAAGAGAATCATCGATCGTGGATTCCTGTTCTACGAGGTTCTTGAGAAAACATACGGCAAGCCATGTATTCTCATTAATTTTTATGGAATGAAAAACAGAATTGGAGTGGCCCCTCACACTATGATGAGTTTTGCCGCTTTTCTTGGCCTCAATATCAAGGCAAATGTGAATGTGAAGGCTGCGTTGCCTGGTGAGGTTCTGGTGAGCCCCGTGCAAAGAAATCTGGCGAAGAAGCTGGCACGGGCTCTTTTTAAAGAGGGTAACACATCCAAGAACCATGGCTGCCCTTTCTGCGGAAATGACATTGTGCGCATGGAAAAAAGAAAATTCACCTGCACACTCTGCCATGGGGCCTTTAGAGTTGATGATAGGGGAGAAAGAATCAAGATAAGGGACGGAGGCATCCTCGGTCCACCCGAACATATGCTTCTTCACAAATCATGGTTAAGGGGAATGAAGGAGGAGTTTATGAAAAGGCGCAAGGAGATTCTGCGACTCACTCAACAGTATAAGGACATTGGTGAATGGATTAGACTATAAAACAAATGCACCCCTTGGACGTAAAAATCAATCTCCGGAGTCTTAATGAAGATGACCTTACACCGAAAACTCACGTTTCTCAACAGAGTACCCTCTGCCCCGGAGTTCCTCAATGATCTGGGTAGCATCCTCAATATTTATGTGAAGGAACAGGTCCTGCCTGTCATCACTGGGCGGTATCCAATAGGTCTTCACTCCAAGACCAGTCTTCCTTATGAATTCGAGTATTTCCTGCATCATGTCTACCTTTCCGGCGCCATGAATGACTATACGACTACCTTTTTGGCCTATTCCAAAGAGAGGGTTCAGTATTTTATAAAACACATCGTTCGTTGTTAAGATACCGACAACCTTATCTTCCTCCACTACTGGAAGACTGCCGACTTTGTTCTTTTGAGCAACAGCGATCGCCTTTTCTATGGGAGTATCAGGGGATATTTTCAGAATCTTCGTTTTCATAATCTCTTTCACCGTCAACTTGGACATGAGGTAAAAGAGGTGGCGCTGATTAGTCGGTGTTGTAGATGTAGGGCTTGCTTTTAGCACATCATTCCTTGTTACAATACCAACCAATTTCCCATCGTCAACAACAGGCAAACGGCCAATCCTGTTCTGATCCATAATCCTCTCTGCATCGAGGACATAGGTGTCACTCGTGATGGTGATGACATTTTTGGTCATAATATCTCGTACCAGCATAGACTATTCTTTTCTAGCAATACTACAGAAGTATTGTGACCTTTTGGAGTCTATCTGTCAAGAGGTTTATTCTTAAGAATACAATCTTTCAGCCTCGTACCATTTTGGCTATTACAAGACAGATCTTTTCTGTACTTATGTTGCTATTTGAAACTGATTATAATATTACAAAACTCTGCCTCCCCATTATTATAATTCCCCCTGCACCCTATCCATTCTTCAATAGAGAGGGTGTATATATGCCTCACATCCGGGGACATCAGTCTTTGATACAAACCCCTTGATCTCTTGCTATCCAACACCAGAAGAATCGATAGCTATTCACCTCTTTTCCCGGGCGACATGTATCATGCCCTCTTCATGTTCAGTGAATACTGCTTTATCAAAAAAATAATCGATATATGTCTTATTGAAGAAGAGCCGTCCTGAGTCTTACCCAGATCAATAGAACCTGATCAAATCCTCCCTTTATCCCTGAAGACGGTAAAGCACATATCCTTCAATATCTAATAATAATCCCTTTTGGTATCAGTGAGCAATCCTTCTGTGCCCTGGGGTGATACCAATCTTCCGCCTCGATATCCTCTATACTCTCCTTGTGTGTGATCTGGGAATAAAGGCTTTGGTTCTCCTGTCTGTTCGAACATAAGTGGATCAATATCTATCATGATCTTTTTCAAGGTTTGGGTGGAGATTGTTCTTGCCCCGGTAGAAAAAAACATGGTATGTATGACTGTATAAGTCAGTTGTACGTACCCCGTGCTTTCCGCTGTCCTTCAAAAAATAAGGACTCATTTCACGATTAACGCTGATTGTATTATGACTGTCATGATAGCCTCTTTTGATGGCCATGGTTTATAGTTCAAGTTTTTTCAACATCGTTTTATCCTCGTTATGCCATTCAGGACTTCTCGCACTTCATTCAGGATTTCGAGGGTACGGGGTGTGTTGTCGGCATCGGCACTCTTATAAAATTTGCCAAACAATCAGAAACGCTATGCGCAATGATTGTGTAGATCCTTTAAAAGGTATGACATAATGTGCTCCTACCTATGCATGGAGAGTTATGACTCTTGAAGAGGAGCTCCCTTTCAAGGATAATATTATCCGTGCCATGATGTGATGGTTGGCACTATCAACCATTTCAAAAACTACAAAGGTGTCTAAGCGAAAAAACACACACTTTGATGCCTTTCGCAGACTTTTCATTTTTGATATCAATCGTCAAACCTTAATGGAAAGTTAATATCTCGTATGGAGAGGTCAATATACGAATCAGCCCACTTCTATAGCCCGGATGAGTTGAATAATCTTCTTTTGGCAAAAGGATTCAAGATTTTGACAATAAGCAACCTACGGCTCTATAAGATTGAAGCTATGAAAGAGCAATGAACGTGCTTTCCTCAAATATGTTTGTGTATTGAGTTATATTTTCATTAACATTATAATAGTGAATGCCAATAAAGCGTTTGCTCTATTATTCCTACGGGAAACTTTTGGAGCGA
>MVQO01000177.1 GCA_002067585.1 Syntrophorhabdus sp. PtaB.Bin027 | reverse complement strand
CTCATCCCAGAAACGACTGGCGCTGAACTTATCAGAGAGGACCATCTGACCTTCTGCGAGAAGGGCGGTTATGGTCGTAAGACACTGCCCATTCATGTGATATAAGGGAAGGAAGGTGTAGAAGATATCGTCTCTTCCTCCCTCTCGTAAAGGCAACAACTGCTCTGCTGTCACAATCCAGAACTTGTGGGGGCCCAGGGTACCCTTGGACAGACCGGTGGTGCCAGAGGTGTAGATGATGTTCTGGGGATCATGGGGGTAAATCTTAATGTCAACAGAGGTCTCGGGAGCGGTAAAGAACTCTTCCCAGCTCATGAGGGGAATCTTGGATGCTGCTGCCTCTTCTTTTGTGAACCCTCCAAAGACGATCACCTTTTTCAGTTTCTTCAAGTCGTCTTCGATGAGCTTTAAGCGGTCCAGGTATTCGTGATCAAGAAAGAGGATGGTAGAATCAGATTGATCAATAATATGGCGGAGAAACTCGCCCTTGTAGGAGGTGTTGATAGGTACCTCCACAGCTCCCATCTTTGCTGAGCCCCACCATATCCATATGTACTCAGGACAGTTGGGAAGCATGATGCTGATCTTGTCCCCCTTTTCTATCCCCTGCTGTAAAAAGGCATTTGCACACCGGTTTGCAGAGCGGTTCATCTGGTCATAGGTATAGGATCGATCTTTGAAGCGAAGAAAGATTCTGTCACTGTTACGTCGTACCCTGTCCTCGATCAGGTCACCCAGGACGTAGGGTGGGTGGTTTTGTGTCATTGGCGCCTCCTCGTTAAGTAGAGGGCATTATTGTCAAACACGTCATGCCCAAATTTTCTATTTCAAAATTATTTATCCATGATGTAGACAACCCCCCGGTTGCCGTCTACCCATATTTTGTCTCCTGTCTTGATCTTCTGTGTAGCCTCAACGGTTCCAGACACGCACGGGATACCAAACTCTCTCGCCATAATCACCGGATGAGACAGGGCACCACCACCATCCGTTACAAGCCCTTTAATTATTCCAAAGACCACCATCCACGAAGTGGACGTACCAGGGGCAACCAGAATTTCTCCAGGTTTCAGTTCTGAGATATTATCCACACTCATAATAACCCTTGCGATGCCCTGAAAAGATCCTGGCGCTGATGAAGCGCCGTAGAGATCAGCCTTGAGCTCCTTTCTTACGACAGGGACCTGGGTGGAGACAAGAAGTGTAGGATCGCTCCTAACAACATCCTGTGCCTTGCTTATATCACCAAAGAACGGTGCAGGTTCAACAGTCATATTTTCTTCCCAGGCTTTTTTCCGCCTCTCCACGTAAGGACGAAGGTTTATCCTACCCATTGGTATGGCTGATTTTCGTATTTCATTTGGATGGAGAAAGTAAACATCATCAGGATCATCAATAACCCCTGCCTGTGAAAACCTCCTTCCAAACTCCTGAAGGATCCACCGACCTATAGCTCCCACATAGCAGTCACAGTAATAGCCATGATCTTCGCTCCAGTAACCTGATTTCTGAGCCGCTTTCACAAGAAGACTAAAAGCCGCTCTCTGAGATTCAGGCACTTTGGCAATAATATCTTTCTCCATCTGTTCCCGGTCTTTGATAACACGTTCCCTTTCCACGTCGAATTTGAATTTTTCCTGCGACATTAGAAGTCTTATTCTTCCCAGTGCCTGGCTCGGCTTCTCGAGCCACACCGGTGCATCATAGGAATGTGCACGATCTGAGCGCCACCCATGTTCTAGCAGAAATTCATGGTAGAGCTTATTCCACGTTCTTCCTGCGTCTGAACTACTCAATTTATCCATGAGGGCTTCGTCTTCGGTAGAGTTAAATGTCTCCTCCAGGCCAAGTTCCACTGCCTTGCGTCCCAACTGCCACATCATTCTGCCTACTTTCATATCCTGGTTCTCGAACCCCGACATAACCTTGTGGAAATTAGGGTCAACAGAAGGTTCCTCTCCGAAAATAGTCCTCCACATTTCCTGAAGAAGACCGACGATGTAAAAAGAAGCCATAAGCATAATGAAATGGATTTCACCTTCTTTTCGATTGATGATGAAAGCAAAATCAAGAAAGAAACTCAGGAGGTCATTATTGCTCAGTTTTTTTATGTCTTCCCACTCTTTAAGACCTCTGGATTCCTTGGCCTCCTTGTACATCCTCAATAATTCGGCTTTAAAAGGATCCCACACTCCGTCAAAGTTCTCGAGGAAGGGCTTTATCTTCTCTCTGAATACAGGTTCCCTTTCTTTTGCCTCTTCAGGGGTGGTGCGAATTGCTGTAATATAGGGATATCCCTTCACGAATCGTGAATCCCAGCCATGGGTTGTGGGCAAGCATAACGTTTCTGCACCATACCGTACACCGTGGTAATACCAGTACCAGCCAATACCCATGTATGCTGGTTTCATGGGCGGCCTGCCATGGAGAACATCACACAATAACACCCCATATTCTTTTGGATCTTTTTCGTCATCAAACTCGTAAAAACTCAGATCATATGCATCATGTAACATAAATTCCCCCTTCTTGAGTTATTGGCCCTGTGGTCTTTGCGCCACAGTAAAAAAGGCATAAAAAATAACCACTCCTAACCCTTTCACTAACATCCACTCATAGGCAACTTTCGGTGTACTATTTAAAGCTTAACATACCCACCATGAGGTCAAGAACCTGGTCAACCGGTGCCTGCTTTGCAATAACAACGGGACGCGCCTGAAGCAAAACAATATTTGGAAATGGCTGGTCTTCAACTACGGCCCACTCGATATCCTGGGGTAAGCCAAAGTGTTCTTCAAGTCGGTTTGCCAGTCTCCCAATCTCCTTTAGCTCCTCATCGTTCAGACAGAAAGAACATGCCTTCTCTGCTGAAATCTCAGCATCTTCGATCCCGCAGTCCAGGCAGACCGTGGCTTTTGTTTTGTTGCCCAGAGTTCTTTCTCTGATTTCCAGTGTTCCTTTGTCAAGAACCCATCGGTCTGGCATAAGTTCACCAGAGACAACGCTTTCCCCAAGGCCCCAGTTCGCCTCTACAATGATCTTGGAAAGATTTCCCGTATTAGGATCTGCACTGAACGCAATACCAGCAGATCGCGCAGGCACCATACTTAGGATTGCTACTCCTATGGGTTCATTACCGAGAGGCATACCCTTTGTGATTCGAAAAGCCAGTGACCGTTCGTTGAAGGTACTTGCCCAAACCTTTCGGACCTTATCAACAAGATCGATCTTTCCTTTGACGTTGAGGTAGGTTTCATACTGACCCGGATGACTTACCACGCCGGCAGAACGAGTTGATACAGCCAAATCAAGCATACATGCTTGATCACACAATTGATCATAGTGGGAAAGGAGTATATCAGCCATCTCGGGAGGAAGGGGTTTTGATTCCATAATGAGCCGCATGGCCTTGCTCAGAGACTTTATCCCTTCAACATCATCCGCTGCCGGAGTGTGTGCCGCCAGAAGATTTTCGATCTCTTTTCTGGCCCCTGTAAGATCCATGAACATGTTGTAGGCATTCACGGACAGGCAAAATCCT
>MVQO01000176.1 GCA_002067585.1 Syntrophorhabdus sp. PtaB.Bin027 | reverse complement strand
AAAGTACGGGAATGAGGAATCCAGAGATTTCATCAACGGGATTCTCGACAGGATTTTAAGGGAGTCTTATAAGAATTCAGCCGTTAGCGATTAGTGTACAGCTTTTAGCTCACAGCTAATAGCTAAAATCGAGATTCACGCATGCTTCACCTAATAATAGACGGATACAATTACATATACAGGATACGGAGCGGACCAATTGATAGAAGCTCAAACCTGGACATGCTCAGACGGGAACTTCTTGAGAAACTATATCGATATAAAAGAGATCGAAGTGTCCGTATCACTGTGGTTTTTGATGCCCGCGGAGGCTATAACCTCGACAGGCAACGGGAGAGTTACAAGGGTATTAACGTTGTCTATGCAGGGGAAGGTGAGACTGCTGATGATGTGATCATCGGTTGGATCAGGGAGCGGCGCTCGGGCCAGATCATAGCGACCTCGGATCGCGCCATTATCGACGAAGCGAAGAAGGCTGGTGTGCCCTTCATGACCCCAGTTGCCATGGAACAGAGCATGAAGAGCGGCAAAGAGGAATTGGACGAAAAAGACGATGATAGTGGCTTCCGACGCCCGAAAACAGGCAACCCCAGAAAACTACCGAAAAAGCTGCGTAAGGCAACGAAGAGTATCAACAAGATCAGATTCTGAATCTTAACTCCATACAGGATGGGCATATGGGTCGGGTATTCACCGAAAAGACGCTCATGCTGTCCCGGTCACTGCATTCACTTAATTTAGCCGGGGAACATATTCCTTGGATTCACATCTCCCATCTGCCAGTAAAGCTGTCGGGGTCTCCTTCTTTCACCCAATGTGCGTGGTAGTTTCGGGGCTTTATTAACAAGGCCAGGTTTCCCTTCTTTTCAATGGTTTGTGTACAGAAAACCAGACACTGTTCCCTTATTGCTTATTTGGGATACACTTCCTTGGTCAGCCTCTTTTGGCCAGAGTTTGTAATGAAAATCGGGCTGGCGTTACATTTTGGATGGAGCAGCCATTTTCAAATAGCATATATGAGCCCTTGATGGAGAGCCCCTTTGTGCTCGATGTTCAATACAGTAAAGATGACAGAACCATTCTCTACACAGGATCTGGCGATACCAGGAGCAACAGAAAAGGAGGGGTGCGTTAAAAACTGTATGAAAAAAACTTCATTCCTGCCATTAAGAACGAATGTTTGGCAATTCGTTTATCATCACCACAAATGACAGTAATGACAATATATATCTTTAATATCAATTAATTACAACAGATTTCCTCCCAGGTATGGTACTTGCTAATTTAAAACAAACGATACGAGAAAGGATTTTATTCAATGGCAAGACCAGATATGATCAGTTTGCGGCGAACAGGTATTTCAGAAAAACGGTATAGAGCCAATGCAGTCTTTCAGATATGTGTTAGATTTTCTTTTCTGTTTTTCACAGCAGGATTAGTTGTTCTTCTTTTTGCAGTGCCGATAATGGCGGCCCAGGTCACTCTCGCCTGGGATTCCAACACTGAGAGTGACCTTGCAGGATACAGAATCTATTATGGAAACGCCTCCAGAAATTATACCATGTTTATTGACGTGGGGAAGGTCAATACGTATACGGTAACTGGACTCACAGATGGAAACATATATTATTTTGCTGCAACAGCATACAGCACGTCAAACGTTGAAAGCGCATATTCGGTGGAGGTAAACCATAGGACCTGCTCTTATTCCATCTCACCACCTTCAGCATCTGTTACACAGCAAGGGGCAACAGGGACAGTCCAGGTCACCACCCAGGCCGGTTGCCCCTGGGTAGCTAGCAGCGGAGCGCCTTGGGTTACCATCACATCGGGAAACCAGGGTACCGGTAATGGTACAGCATCCTATTCTGTATCTGCCAATACCGGTGCCACTGCAAGAACTGCTACATCTACTATTGCAGGCAAGCTGTTCACAATAAACCAAGCTGGCACAGGCTCAACCTACTATAACATCACAGCATCGGCGGGAACAGGAGGTACTATCTCACCGCCAGGCACTGTGAATAAGTCAGCAGGAACAAGCCAGACCTTCTTCATTACCCCCGGCCCCGGATATGCAATATCGAGTGTTGTGGTTGACGGCACACCGGTAGGTGCAATTACCTCCTACACGTTTCACAATATAGCAGCAAATCATACAATTGCAGCAAGCTTTGTAAGCAGCGTGCCAGTATCATCTTCAACCTATACCATTACTGCTTCAGCAGAAACCGGTGGTACAATCTCACCATCCGGCGCAGTTGCAGTATCTCGTGGTGCAAGCAAGTCTTTTACCATCTCACCCAGCCAAAACTATGATATATACACTGTTTACGTAGATGGAAGCTGGAAAGGTCCAATAAGCTCCTACACATTTACCGGCATTTCTGCAAATCATACCATTAATGCAAAATTTACCCTCAAAACATTTACCATCACTGCATCAGCAGGGAAAGGTGGGACAATCTCTCCATCAGGATCCGTTTCTGTGCCCTATGGGTACGGGAAGTACTTTTCGATTCGTCCGAATACCGGCTATAGGGTATCAAGAGTTTTGGTTAATGGTGTATCAAAGGGTGCTGTTACCTATTATCGTTTTGACAATGTGACGAAGAACCATAGGATTTCAGCAGAATTTGTGAAAAAATAATCTTAACCGCAGCATGGCACGCACCAGGGTATGTCAATGGGCTGTCTGCCTATTCTATCTATATGGTTTTTGAAAAGAGGCTTATGTGATTTTCCTATTCAGTTCTTTTTCCCTGATGATGGCCGGCAGACAGCTTTGTACATCCTTTCCCCCATTGAGTCTGGGGCTATGGGCTCCCATCCTTTCATTGCTTGTTGTTCTGCGATAAATTTGTAAAGTACCCCACCATCAGAGGAGTAGTCAGTATAAGCCATTACCCGAAACTCTCTCTTCACGCAATTTATTTGCTGCAATTCCAGGGAGTAGCTCAATGTTTCATACCTTTCAACAGTTGATTTTGCCCTGTTTCTGTCTTGTATTCTCTCCCTTCTCCCTGCATCAGAATATATCCCCTTCATCTGTACTTCCATTATATCTTTTGAGCGCTCAATTATAACTTCATGGTCATAGAATAATTCATTACCCAACCTGTCCTTGCCTATAGATACCCATTCCGCCCCGTGTAATTTTAACACAGTAGAAAACAGTATAATTGCTGCAAAAAGAAGGGTTGTTTTTTTCATAATAAACATTATACCAAAATAGTGATAGACCGTGAATGTCAATCCTAATATTTTGTTCTCCAGACTCTAATATTCTCTCAACCTCACAATTTCTGGCGTTGTGCTGGCGGAATACTTTATTATTTCTCTTTAAAATATTAGACTACCACTATAATAATATTAGTATACGAAGGACAAAAAATGACTCCTGACGATGAATGAAAAGCATGAGAACCCGCTTCATGCAGTGCTGTTCAACATTGAATCCAGAAAAGCCAAGGAAGCCCTCATGATATGAATCGAGCAGAATCATACCTGTGCCCGACAGGACATACAAAGAGGTAACATGAACGATGTAGAAATTCTAAAAAGTGCTTGCGTTTTATGCCAGGCTGGGTGTGGAATTCTCGTCCATATACAGAATGGTGAAATTGTTAGGGTAGAGGGTGATCCTGAAAGCCCCTTCAATCATGGTAGGCTTTGCCTGAAGGGACAGACCGCTCTTGAGCACCTTTATCACCCTGCCCGGCTCAAATATCCACTGCGCCGTTCTGGAGAACGCGGCAATGGAAGATGGGATCGTATTTCGTGGGATGAAGCCCTTAATGAGATCGCAGAAGCGCTGAAGAAGACAAAGGAAACATATGGCCCTGAAAGTGTGGTTTTCATCAGAGGATCATTCCGAGGAGGCTATGAGGGCGGGTATATTGGTCGTTTTGCCAATGTCTTCGGGACACCGAATATTGCCTCGATGGCACCTGTCTGCTTCATACCCAGAGTCAACGGAAGCTTGCTGACAAATGGCTTCAATCCAGTGCCCGATTATGGTTATCCGCCTTCCTGCATGATGGTATGGGGAGCAAATCTTTCTGAAACCCGCCTTGGAGAGGGAATGGACACATTGAAAGCCCTGCAGCGCGGGTCAAAGTTGATTGTTGTCGATCCCCGTAAGTTCGACCTCTCACGGAAAGCAGATATCTGGCTGCAAGTTCGCCCAGGTTCGGATCTGGCTCTGGCGCTTGGCTTAATCCATGTGATTATTACGGAGGGCCTTTACGACCGGGTTTTCGTTGGCAAATGGACGGTTGGCTTCGACCAACTTAAAGAGCATATCGCCCAGTATACTCCGGAGATAGTGGAAAAAGTAACATGGATACCAGCGAACCTCATCAGAGAAGCTGCCCGACTCTACGCAACAGCCAGACCAGCAATTATACAGGCAGGGAATGCAATCGACCATACAAGCAACAATTTTCAGACTGCACGTGCTCTGGCAATTCTTCGCGCAATTACCGGTAACATTGGTGTTCCGGGCGGAGAACTTGCGTGCTCCCAACCGGCAATTGTACCCATGGGATCACCTGAATTCGACTTAAGAGACAAGCTTTTGCCGGATGTTCGCAGCAGGCGACTCAATGCTTCTGATGGATTTCTTCCATCGGTTTTTTATGCACTCCCTCAGAGTATAGTAAAGGCTATCCTCAAAGGGGAACCATATCCGCTGCATAGCGCATTGATTTTTGAATGCAATATGCTTCAGACCTATTCAAATGCTCGTCATGTCTATAAGGCCTTACAGAAGATTGGCTTCTCTGCAACAATCGACATGTTCATGACACCTACAGCCGCCATGTCTGATATCGTTCTTCCTGTGGGCAGTTTTCTCGAAATAAACAACATTATAGCGCCACCCTACTACCCTCTCGCCCAGGTACAACAAAAAGTAGCGCAGGTCGGTGAGTGCCGCTCTGATTCTGAGATTATAACAGCTCTTGCCCGGAAATTAGGTATTGGTGAATATTTCTGGGAAACCGAAAAAGAATGCCTTGATTTCATTTTAAAACCTGCAGGTATAACATTTGACGAATTCAAAAAGATTGGTACACTGGTGGGAAAAAAAGAATACCGCAGGCACGAGAAGGACGGTTTTCCCACACCTTCAGGAAAAGTGGAGCTTTATTCCCGGCGCTTGAAAGACTGGGGGTTTGATCCCATACCTATATACCGGGAAATTCCGGATACACCCTTGAGTTCACCTGAAATTGCCAGGGAATATCCTCTCGTTTTAACCTCATGGAAAGTCGAAGAATTCAGACACTCCAGTCAAAGACAGATTGAATCACTCAGAAAACGCCATCATGAGCCAGAAGTCTGGATCCACCCTGACACAGCTACTGCACTTGGCATCACGCAGGGGGATACAGTCTATATCGAAACGAAACAGGGCAGGATAACACAAAAGGCCAGGATAACAGAAGATATAGACTCACGGGTAGTGGGTGTGGACTATGGATGGTGGTTTCCCGAACGGGGCCCTGAAGTTATGTACGGTTGGGAGGAGGCAAACGTGAATATCCTGACAGACGATTCTCAACCGTGGGGCGCTGAGATGGGGTCACCGAACTTGAGGGGCATTGCATGCAGGGTATACAAAGCCCATCAGAAGTAAGGGCAAAACCTGTCACTACCCATTGTTTGTCACAGGAGGTGTGATCAGCTTTCCGCTGGTATTCATCATAAAAAGGGACTAACCGATGTCCCTGCCCTTCCCTGCCCTGCCTTTTTAGGCTTTCACTTTCTTTACATTTACCGCGTTTGGTCCCTTCTGACCCTTTTCAACATCAAATTCAACCTCGTCGCCCTCTGACAAAGTCTTGAACCCCTCCCCTTGAATCGCTGTAAAATGAACAAACACATCTTTTCCATCCTCCTGGGCAATGAACCCAAACCCCTTCGACTCGTTGAACCACTTCACTTTTCCTTTTGCCATGCGTAAGCACCCCTCCTGTTGAATTGAAGCTCAAAAGCTTTCTGTATGACACCTTATCACACGAAATGAGAAAGAAGTCAATAAAACTCTTTCCCTGGAACCTCTCTGCTCTGTTGGGCTTTCATACCGGACCTGTTTCAAAAACAGCCAAAAGAATGCGAGTGAGTGTGTAGATTGCCATTCACTCGCCAGTTGGAGTATAGTATGTATCAATGTGGCATATCCATATTGGCACAACAGAACCATTAGCACATCTGCATGAATGGTCATAGTTTTTTATGGGGAGGTGTTTTGCAATGATTAGCTACGTGAGGCAGGTTGCCATATGTGAGTCAGTTCGAGAAACAATACGGCAAGCCCTCTCCCGGAGTGACGATCCGGGTGTAAGACAAAAAACCAGGGACATTCCCCCGTGCGATAGCATTCTGAGGACAGTGAGTCTCAATCAAAATCTGGACACTGAAGAAAAACTGATAGACTTCATAACCGAGCACGCGATAGACAGTCTTCGCCTGACCCCTGAGCAGAAGGAGCAACTCACCTTACAAGGCGACGAGGCAGGGACATGCCCCACATAAGCTTAACAGAGTGGCTGACCCGCGCTGAAAAGGACAGGCGTTTCCGGGAAAATGCAACAGCCATCAGGCATATCCCCGCATTGCAGGGCAGTTATGCCCCATACCCCCACTGGGTGAACCCTCTGTTGCAAAAGATACTCACCGGGCAGGGCATCGGTAAACTGTACAGCCACCAGGCACAGGCCATTGAGCTTGTTCATCAGGGCAGGGACGTTGTCCTCGTCACCCCTACAGCCAGCGGAAAGACCCTGTGTTACAACATCCCTGTACTCCAAAAGATCCTTGAAGAGCCTGAGACCAGAGCTATATACCTCTTCCCCACAAAGGCACTGGCTAATGACCAGATGACAGAGATTCACGGCCTCATCAGGGAACTCAAAGCAAACATCAAAACCTTTACTTACGACGGCGACACACCAGACGATGCGAGGCAGGCCATTCGCAAACAGGGCAACGTGGTGGTCACCAACCCGGACATGCTGCATGCCGGCATTCTCCCTCATCACACCAAGTGGCAGAAACTCTTTTCCAATCTAAAGTATGTGGTCGTGGACGAACTCCACATCTACCGGGGTGTTTTTGGCAGTCACGTGACCAATGTGTTTCGGCGTCTCAAAAGAATCTGCCGCTTCTACGGACAGGACCCCGTTTTCATCTGCTGTTCCGCAACCGTGGCAAACCCGAGGGAACATGCGGAAGACCTCCTGGAGAAAGAAGTTGTTCTCATCGATCAAAGCGGCGCCCCTAGATCTGCCAAGACCTTTATCCTCTATAACCCGCCTATCGTGAACAGGGAACTGGGCATACGCCAGTCAGCTCTAACCCCTGCACGTACCATAGCGAGCAACCTCATAGATAACAGGATACAGACCATTGCCTTCACCACAAGCAGGCTTAATGTGGAGGTGCTCACCAAGTACCTCAAGGATACGTTCAAAAGCAAAATCCCCAAAGATGACCACTATGTGACCGGTTACCGCGGTGGCTACCTTCCCAACCTCAGGCGGCAGATCGAAAAGGGTCTCCGTGAACGCAGCATCATGGGGGTGGTAAGTACGAATGCCCTCGAACTGGGCATCGACATCGGCGACCTGGAGGCATGCATCATGGTGGGTTATCCGGGAACCATTGCCAGTGCCTGGCAGCAGGCAGGCAGAGCAGGACGCAGAACAGGCAGCAGCCTTGCCATCCTGATCGCTAAGAGCAATCCCATGGATCAGTTCATTGTGGAAAACCCTGACTATTTCTTTTCCCGCTCTCCTGAGCACTGCCGGGTGAACCCCGATAATCTGCTGATTCTACTCCACCACATCAAGAGTGCGGCATTTGAGCTTCCCTTTGAAGAAGGTGAAA
Source organism: Syntrophorhabdus sp. PtaB.Bin027 (assembly GCA_002067585.1). Lineage (GTDB taxonomy): Bacteria > Desulfobacterota > Syntrophorhabdia > Syntrophorhabdales > Syntrophorhabdaceae > Syntrophorhabdus. Next base: position 2,078 of record MVQO01000176.1, on the reverse strand, counting down.
AATTTGGCAAGGAAGATCTTGTGGAGTTGCTCACCTATTTGGAGGAAAAAGGAGTGATCCACCGGGTAGACCAGCGCTGGCACTGGTCTGCAGAGAGCTACCCTGCTGACGAGGTGAGCCTGCGAACGGTCAATCCTGAAAACATTGTGGTGATTGACACCACCGATACAGGAAACCACAAAGTCATAGCAGAAGTGGACTGGGACAGCGCTTTCACAGCAGTCCACGACAGTGCGATCTACATGGTAGAGTCGCAACAGTACCATGTGGACAAACTCGATCTGGAGCGCAAGAAGGCGTATGTTAAGAAGGTGGACGTCGATTACTACACCGATGCCATGACCTATACCGGTGTCCGCGTTATGGACGACTTCGACACAAAGATGAAAGGCAGGCTCATTGTCCAGCACGGCGAGGTCCAGGTAACGCGCAAGGTTGTGGGCTACAAGAAGATCAAGTTCTACACTTCCGAGAACGTGGGCTACGGCGATGTAGATCTGCCTGAACGAGAGATGCACACAACCAGCTACTGGTTCACCATCCCCTGGGACCTCCTTTATTCGTTGCAACTCAGCCGCCTGGACATCCTTGATGGCCTTGCCGGTCTTACTTACTGCCTCCACCACATTGCCGCCATGCTCGTCATGTCGGATATACGTGATGTCGATTGGTGTATTGGTGACAAGAGCGGTGAATGGTATGTCCGTCGCGGTGATAACCGGAGGATGATAACTACGAGCCCCAGCAAACCTGTGAATGTCATGGAAAACGCCTATGACCCTACTGTCTTTATCTTTGATGCCTATCCTGGCGGGATCGGATTCTCAGAAAATCTGTTCGAAAGGCACAACGAGCTTGTACGGGCGGTACGGTCTGTCATTACCTCGTGCCCGTGCGAACATGGCTGCCCCATGTGCGTGGGGCCCCTGATGGAGGTTGGGCCTTCAGCCAAGAGTGCAGCACTTAAGATTCTCGATCTTATGGATACGCCATGAGCCTCAGAGACCGCCTGGGCCGATTAACCGGCGAACCTGCCATACCCAACCAGGCTGACTCCCCGCAAAAGACAATCGGCGAACTTCGCAGAAAAATAGACGAGATCATGAGCCGGCGAGAGCGCATTGCCCGGCCACGTTTTGCGGAGGCATGGCAAAAGGCAATACCGCTGGAGCATGTTGTTGCCGGCGAGGAGATCCGGACTCAACATGGTAATCTTTTCGTATCCCGCAACAGCCTGAAAGGAAATGATAGTCACGGGCATGTACATATCTCTGACTTTGCATGCCTGAATATGGAGGCAACATCCTTTCTCTCCTACCCGCCCATGACCATAGACCTGGCATTAGAAGACGGCTTGTTCCTCGATACTGAGACCACGGGCCTCGCAGGAGGCACCGGCACCTTTCCCTTCCTCATCGGGCTTGGGTGGTTCGATGCAGGTTCGTTTATCACCTGCCAGCTCTTTGCACGGGATTTCTCTGAGGAGAAGGCCATGCTGCGCTATCTGAGCGACATTGCATCGGACAAGCAATTCCTTGTCACCTTTAACGGCAGAGCTTATGATCTGAACCTGCTGGCAACACGGTTCATCCTGAATCGTTTTCAAGACACACTGACAGCGAAACCTCACATTGATCTTCTCCATCCAAGCAGGAGAGTCTTTGCCCACCGCCTAGAAAACGTCCGTCTTTCAACCATAGAAACGAATATACTCGGGGTGTGGCGAAATGGAGATGTGCCCGGCTTCGAGATACCCCAGCGCTATTTTGACTGGCTCCGAGTGCGCGATGGAAAATTACTTGAGGATGTTTTCACACACAACAGAATGGACATCATATCTATGGCATCACTCCTGAAACACCTCGCAGACCTTACAGAGACCTGTCAGGAGACAGGACAGGGACAACACATCGATTTCCTCAAAATGGCCACACTCCTCTACGAACGGGGTAACCCTGAAAAGGCACAGAAGATGCTCGAATCCTTACTCGGGTCCAATCGTCTAGACGTGGCAATAGGCGCACGGCGATCACTCTCTCTTATGTACAAGAAAGCCCGCCGATGGAAAGATGCCATAG
>MVQO01000175.1 GCA_002067585.1 Syntrophorhabdus sp. PtaB.Bin027 | reverse complement strand
CCTCTGACTTGGACAACCGCCTACGCGCCCTTTACGCCCAGTAATTCTCCTGAAGTTCTCTGTGTCTACCTGTTCCTTTACTCGTTGAAGAAAATCCCATAGGGCGCTGGCGTCACTTTCAGCCCTGTGCCTGTCACTGCATTTAATGCCAAACCGTTCGATTATGCTGTCAAGATTATGCTTTTTCAGGCCAGGAAAGAGGGTCTTTGAAAGTCTCATGGTACAGAGCCTTTTTGCTGTGTAGTTTATCTTCTCCCTTTCAAACTCTTCTCTAAGGAAGGTATAATCAAATTTCGCATTGTGGGCAACAAATATAGCCCCATCAAGCAGGTTATAGATGTGGTTTTTCACCTGACGAAAGGTGGGCGCATTCTTGAGATCTTTATTTTTGATGCCGGTTAGAGTTTCGATGAATGGAGGAATAGCCCTTTCGGGATCGAGGAGGGTGGAGTATTTGTCGACCAGGTGTCCGGACTGAATCCTCAGAACTGCTATTTCAATAATACGGTGGTAGTGAGATGCTGTCCCTGTTGTTTCAACATCAACAATAGCAAGATCAAGATCGTCCAGAGGCATTAAAAAAACCTACTTGAGTTCAGGTCTGATAACCCCTGACCTTCATTATATGGAGTCTAACTTTCTTTTGACAATCTCCAGGACAGACTGGTAAGCAAGACCTTTGTCGTCTGCTATTTTCTTAACATCATTAAACTCAATGTGTGTTTTGACTAGATGTCCGTCTCTGTTATAGCCATTTTTTACCCTTACAGATCCGTATGGAGTATGGATGATCTTTTCGTCCCTTTTCAATACCTGTCTCTGCAATTTTTGCATTCTTACCCCGAAGGTAGTTGTCTCCATAAAGACTGAATCGATCGCACTCTGCAAAGCCTTCGCCGGAACAGTGACAGAAAGCCGTATCCCAATTCTGCCTTTTTTCATGTAGACAGGAAAATAGAGAACGTCGAGGGCTCCTTTTTCTCGGATTCTTTCAGCTACAGCTCCAAGGTACTCCATATTCATATCATCGAGATCTGCCTCAAGAAGCCAGACCTCTTCCACACCTGAAGGGTGTTCGCTTCTACCGATAAAAATCCTCAGTGCATCGGGTATTTCTGATTTGTACGATCCGAGCCCATATCCTATTTTCTCCATTGTGAAGGAAGGGATTCCATGCCTGTCTTTGACATAGTACCTTACTACTGCTGCTCCGGTTGGTGTTGTCAGCTCGAGTGATGTATCAATAAATCTAAGGCTATAGCCTGTCAGAATCTCCACCGTTGCCGGAGGTGGATTGGGTACATAGCCATGAGAGATTTTGATAGTTCCCCTACCCATAGGCAATGGCCCGCAATACACCTTTTCGATGTCGAAATAATGTATGCACTTTGCAACAGAAATCACATCGATAAGTGTGTCAATGTGGGAAAGTTCATGAAAGTGAACTTGGTCCCTTGGAACGCCATGAACCTTGGCTTCAGCAGCAACGAGAACATTGAGAATACCTTTCGCACCATCCTTTATCTCAGAATCAACGTTCAAGTCATCGATGAGTTGCTCCATTTGTGTGATTGAGAGATGAGTTTTTGACTCTGCAATTTCCAAATGTATCCCCTCTATAATGCCCTGGTTCATTTTTACAGGTTTTATTTCTGGCATATCTATAGGGATTTTTGCAAGCAAGTCGTAAAGTTCCTGGAAAGGCATGCCTGCGTCAAGGAAAGCGCTGATTAGCATATCTCCACTGATGCCAAAGATGGGATCAATAAAAAGTATGTTCATAAACGATTAATGAGGGTTGCAAAATATGCTGCACCAAAGCCATTGTCAATATTAAAAACAGAGACTGTGGAGCACGAGTTGAGCATCGCGAGAAGGGCTGAAAGTCCGCCAAAGCTTGCCCCGTACCCGATGCTTGTGGGCACGCCGATAACCGGTACCCCTACCATGCCTGCTACTATTGAGGGCAATGCCCCCTCCATGCCGGCAACAACAACAATGACGCGAGCTTGCTTCAATAAATCCATGTTCTCGATGAGCCGGTGAATTCCAGCAACCCCAACATCGTAAAGGCGTTCAGTCTTATTCCCGAAAAAAATAGAGGTAATATATGTCTCTTCAGCTATGGAGATATCGCTCGTTCCTGCAGACATGACGAGAATGGATCCTTTGCCTTTAACAGATAGGTCCTTTCTGATATAAAAGCATCGTGCATCGCTATTGTAGACTCCAACGGGAAAAAGGGCAGTCAGTTCGCTGCCTGTTTCTTTTGATACCCTTGTTACGAGAATATCGAGGCCTTTGTTCTGCATGGCGCGAATAATATCATTAATCTGATGGATGCTCTTGCCCTCCCCGAAGATTACCTCTTGAAGACCTTTTCTTACAACCCTGTGATGATCTATCTTTGTATGGCTCAAATCTTCAAAGGGAATGTCTTTGAGTCTCTCATACGCTTGTTCAACAGTTGTTTTTCCATTCTTTACACTTTCAAGAAGTTTCAAAATTTTTTTATGTGTCATGACATTCGCCGTCGCACATGTGTATGGATTCCACCAGTGAAAAGTAAGAACTGAAATGTGAAAAGGAATAATACTTGAAACGTGTTTTTCTTGTTCTTACTTCCACTTTTTCCGTTCCACTATTTTGTCTACTCCTCTACTATAAAGGCATTTTTGATTATTTTTACTTGTTCTCCCTCTATGCCCACAACATCAAATCTCGTTTTTCTGTTAAAAGAATTATGACTTTTCAAATAGAACATCGCACATTTAATCAGGTGTTGTCGTTTTCTGGCATTAATAGCGTTGAATGGGTCACCAAAATTTGGCGTGTTTCGTTTTTTTACTTCAACAAAAACAAGGCAGCCGTTTTCTTCAGCGACAATGTCTATTTCCCCAAATCGGCTCCTGAAGTTTTTTTCAATGATTTTATAACCTGCCCTTTTCAAGGTATTTTCAGCCCGCTTTTCACCTTCCCTTCCTTCTTCCTGTTTAGACGCCAAGGAATTCCCTCACACCCTTAAAGGTTTTTCTATGGATGGGCGAGACGCCATGCTGTTTAATAGCGAGTCTGTGGTCTTTTGTGGGATATCCCTTGTTTTTTCTGAAATTGTACTGGGGATATTCAAGATCATATCTGTTCATGATGGTATCTCTGGTAACCTTGGCGACAATAGACGCACAGGCAATGTAAAAACATTTTCTGTCTCCTTTCACAACAGGTCTGCTATGAGGGTAAGATTGGAGAGCGAATCTGCCGTCAATAAGAACAAGGTTTGGTTCAACCCCTGAATTATGCAATGCCCTTTCCATTGAGAGGAGGCTTGCTCTGAGGATGTTGATTTTGTCTATTTCCTCGTGGGTTGCAATACCAATGCCTATTTTGAATGCATGCTGCTGAATCCATGGAAAAAGATCTGACCTCTGTTTTGGAGAGAGAAGCTTTGAATCATTAATCTTTTTGGGGTGATCAGGTAAGCTGCGCCAGACAACACAGGAGGATACGACGGGACCTGCGAGAGGTCCTCTTCCTGCTTCATCAATCCCGCCTATGAGTCCAGTCAGGGTGCAAACCATCAATCCCGCTTTTCTTTCAACTTTGCGGCCTTGCCTCTGAGGTTTCGTAAGTAGAAAAGCCTTGATCGCCTTACTTTGCTCTTGCTCAGGACTTCAATCTTGTCGATGAGAGGGGAGTGCATGGGAAAGGTTTTCTCTATACCAATACCATAGGAAACCTTTCTCACGGTGAATGTGGCACGTGTGTTACCTCCCCGCCGCCTGATGACAACACCCTCAAAAACCTGGATTCTTTCTTTATCACCCTCAAAAATCTTTGTATAGACCCTTACGTTATCGCCAACACTGGTCTCAATTAAATCGAGCCGCATATGTTCTTTTTCAAGTAGATCAATCATCTCATTCATCATATCCTCCTCTTTTGCCAAATAATCTATCGAGAATTATGCCAAGAGCGACCCGTAAGGAGAGATGGTTGTAATTTCCCTTACCTCTTATGGGTATGAGCATTTTCTCGCAACGTTCAACCACTTCGTCAGATAGACCCCAACCCGTTCCGAAGAGGAGCAGGAGCGGTCGTGTCTCTTTTTCTATCAGAATCTGTAATTCCCGGTAGGCAATCGATTTACCAGGTCGTTCCCGTGTGGATGTGCCCACAAGTATGGGTTTTCCCTGACAGTGAGCAACCATCTCATCTACTCCGGCCTTGAGCACAACCTTTTTAAGGGCTTCTGCCCTTGCAGGATTATAACGAGAGCCATATCCATTTGTCCAGTGATGGATCAGCTTTTCCATTATTGTCCTCTGTTTCGCCAAAGGTGTTACAATATAGCATAATTTTAACCCAAATGTCATACATGTTCTTGCAATATCATGTATTTCCAGGTTTGTTACACTCGTAGCCACAATATCACCATTTTTGTCATAAACGGGATAATGAATTATTGCAATACTCACATTATCCAGGCATTTCCTCCATGATCTCTCGAATCATCTTCCTGTCCTCATCGGTTGGGGTAAACCTGTTCATGAGGTCAGGCCGTTTAAAAATCGTCTTTTTTAGGGCTTCCTTTCTCCTCCATTTCCTGATCTCCTCGTGGTTTCCCGATAGGAGCACTGGTGGGACCTCCATATCCATGAAGACGTCAGGCCTTGTATACTGGGGATATTCAAGGAGTCCTCTGCTAAAGCTCTCATCGACACTCGATTGCTCATTGCCGAGTACACCAGGAATGCACCTTGTGATGGCGTCGATCAAGACCAGTGCCGGTATTTCACCACCTGACAACACATAATCCCCAATGGAAACCTCTTCGTCAACCAGGTCAAGGACTCTTTCGTCGAGACCTTCATATCTCCCGCATACAAGGCACAGGTGTTTGATGTGTGAATATCGGATTGCAGTCTCCTCGTCAAAAATTCTCCCCTGTGGCGAAAGCAAGATATATCGGGGTCTTCCCATTGTTTTTTCCAAATGAGCCATTGCACGGTAAATGGGTTCAATCTTCATCACCATCCCTGGCCCACCGCCATATGGTGCATCATCGCAGGTTTTGTGGGCATCATCAGCATATTCCCTGATATTTGCAATGTTGAAGCTGATAAGTCCCTTTTCGACTGCCTTTTTTGTGATACTCTCCCTGAGAGGTGAATCGAAAATGCCAGGAAACAGAGTTAGCACGGTGAAAATCATAAACGTAAGGTATCCTCATCAATAACAATAAGTGCATTTTGAAGATCAATTTTAGAAATTAAATCTTCTACCATGGGTACCAATATTTCTTCCCTGCCTGTCACCGTTAAAATATCATTTACGCCCGTGTGTATTACCTGAGTTACCACGCCGACAGGCTCATGTTTATGATTAACCACATTAAGCCCAATTAGCTGATAATCATAATATTCGTCATTATCTAACAGAGGAAGGTCCACTTCCCTTACACTCAACTCCTGGTTGATGAGAAAGGAAATCTTCTCCGGGCTATTTAAATCTTCAAGCTTTAGATAGAAGAAGCCTTTTCTGAATCTAACCTCCGTTAGGTTAAACTTTGTCTGTCTTCCGCCTATGTCAGCATACAATGAGGTGTAAAAACCAAACTGGTCTACATCCTCATTGTAATACTGAAACTTTACTGCTCCATTAAGACCGTGGCCGGCAATGACTCTACCGACAGGTATAAACCGCATTACTCAATAATTTCGAGGACCGCCCTTTTCTTAACTTTTGTTGAGGCTGCGCTCAGAATAGTCCTCATGGCCCGCGCAGTCCTGCCCTGCTTCCCGATAACCTTGCCAAGATCATCTTTGGAAACATTGAGTTCTATAACAGAGGTTTTTTCGCCTTCAATCTCAGAAACCTTTACTTGATCAGGATTGTCAACCAATGCCTTTGCAATGTACTCGATTAGTTCTTTCAACACGGCCCCTCCTCCATAAGTTATTGTGTTATTTCACTCAACACACCCTCTTTTTTGAAGAGATTCTCGACTGTCCTCGTGGGTTTCGCCCCCCTTTTATACCAATTCTTCACCTTTTCTCTGTCAAGGCTAATCACCATGGGCTCCTTCAAAGGATCATAAAAACCGACCCTTTCGATGAATCTGCCATCTCTCGGAGAATTGCTACTAGCAACAACAATTCTGTAGAAAGGTCTCTTTTTCGAACCATGCCTTGACAACCTAAATTTTACCGCCAAATTACCCACCTCCTCATCTGAATAGTAATTGTCTCTGGAGGCCCTTCATGCCCCCTTTTGTCATCTTTTTAATCATCTTCCGTGTTTCCATATACTTTTTTAAAAGATCATTCACATCATGAACCTGTGTACCACTTCCTTTTGCGATTCTCATCCTTCTGCTGCCATCAATGATGTTCGGGTAAACCCTTTCTCTTGCCGTCATTGAGTTGATGATCGCCTCTGTCTTCCTGATGTCTTTCTCTGCAGCAGTAAAGTCTATTGCACCTTTTAATTTATTTAACCCCGGAATCATACCTATGATAGATTCGATGGATCCGAGCTGCTTCATTTGTTTGAGCTGATCGCGGAAGTCTTCAAGAGTAAACTCGTCTTTTCTGAGCTTTCTCTCCAGTTCTTTTGCCTGTTTTTCGTCAAAAACCTCTTGGGCTTTTTCAACTAGGGATACAACATCACCCATACCAAGTATCCGGGAGGCCATCCTTTCGGGGAAAAATGGTTCCAAGGCATCCAATTTTTCACCCACACCGATAAACTTGATGGGCTTACCCGTTACTGCCTTAATGGAAAGCGCAGCGCCACCGCGGGTATCACCGTCAAGCTTTGTAAGGATTATGCCATCAACGCCAACTTTTTCATTGAATGTGGTGGCGCTTGTAACCGCATCCTGACCTGTCATGGCATCGAGAACAAGAAGGGTTTCGCGGGGATTCAGCAAGCCCTTTTGTTTTACCAGTTCCTCTACCATTTCGTCGTTTATATGTAGACGTCCCGCTGTGTCGATGATCATCGTATCAAAGCCGTTTTTCATAGCATGAATCCTGGCTTCTTTGCAGATCACGATGGGATCTCGAATATCTTTTGGTGCAAATGTTGCGATATTTATCTGCTGACCAATTTTTAAAAGTTGGTCTATGGCAGCAGGGCGGTACACATCAGAAGGAACCAGTAGAGGTTTTCTGCCTTTTTTTCTCAATTGAAGAGCGAGCTTCCCAGCAGTTGTTGTTTTTCCTGAGCCCTGGAGGCCGATGAGCATTAATGATACGGGAGGTGACCCTGAAACATCGAGGGGTTTGTTTACCTGCCCGAGAAGTTCACAAAGTTCATCATGAACTGTTTTGACGAAAAGTTGGCCAGGTGTGATACTGGTGAGAACACCCTCCCCGATAGCCTTTTCTTTGATTTTTTCAAGGAAGTCCTTTGCAACCTTATAATTGACATCAGCCTCAAGAAGGGCAATTCGGACCTCCCGAAGGGAGTCTTTGATGTTATCTTCTGTAACTTTTCCATAGCCCCTAATTTTTTTAAAAGTGGCTTCAAGGCGCTCCTGCAGTTTCTCAAACATAATCTACTAGAATAATAGAAAAATGGGTAATAGTCAATGGAATTAACAGGGAATCAGTAAAAGAGGTGAAATGAAAAGCTAAAAATTTGAGCCAAGTACGAATCACATACT
>MVQO01000174.1 GCA_002067585.1 Syntrophorhabdus sp. PtaB.Bin027 | reverse complement strand
CAGGGAAGGCGGCAAGACCGTAGGTGCCGGGGTATGCACCGAGATCATAGAATAGAGGGGATGGAAGATGAGGCAACGAATCAGAATATGTCTGAAAGCCTTTGACCACAGATTGCTGGACCTGTCGGTAAAAGAGATTGTAGATGCAGCCAGAAAGACTGGTGCCCAGGTTGTGGGCCCTGTGCCGCTGCCAACGAGGATCCAGAAATTCTGCGTACTGAGGTCCCCTCATGTTGATAAAAAATCACGGGAACAGTTTGAGGTGCGAACCCATAAGAGGTTAATCGATATCGTTGAGCCAACACAGCAGACAGTAGATGCCCTCATGAAGCTTGAGTTAGCTGCTGGAGTCGACGTGGAGATAAAATCCTGAGGAGTTTAAACATGGCACTTACAGATGTATTTGACATAAAAGGCGATAAGGTGGGTGAAGTCGAGCTTAGGGATGAAATATTTACCTGCGACGTAAAACCCTATCTTATGCATGAGGTTGTTACCATGCAGCTTGCCAACAGAAGAAGGGGTACCGCTGCCACAAAGACACGAAAAGAGGTGAGTGGTGGTGGAAGGAAACCTTTTCGCCAAAAAGGGACTGGCAGGGCCCGCCAGGGTTCAAGCCGCTCTCCCTTGCAACGAGGTGGCGGAACAATTTTTGGACCCCATCCAAGGGACTATAGTTATTCAGTTCCGAAGAAGGTTCGCAGAAGTGCTCTCAGATCTGCTTTATCCGTGCGTTATACGGGTTCCGCCATGAAAGTCCTCGATAAATTGGACCTTGAAGCGATCAGTACAAAAAACTTCAATGGTATTGTGAAGACATTCAGCCTCACGAAGCCACTTTTCATTATCGATAAAAAGAACGAAGTGGTCGAGAAATCGGCAAGAAATATACCCTTCGTGAAGGTCCTGCGGGTTGAGGGACTCAATGTATATGACATCATCAGACATGAACAGCTAGTTCTGACGCTGGATGCCCTGAAGAGAATAGAAGAGGTGCTTGTATCATGAACGAGTACGATATCGTTGTAAGACCTATCATAACCGAGAAAAGCTCCCTTCTCAAAGATGCTGGAAACCAATATGTTTTTGAAGTCCAAAGGGATGCAAACAAGATTGAGATCAGAAAGGCCGTTGAGAAGCTTTTTAAGGTAAAGGTTGTTTCTGTCCATGTCGCGAATAATGAGGGGAAGAAAAAAAGAGTCGGACGATTTACCGGTAAAAAGCCGGACTGGAAGAAGGCAATTGTAAAGCTAAATCCCAAAGACAAGATAACAATTTTTGAGGGTGCATAATGGGTGTTAAAGAGTTTAAACCAACCTCACCGGGCAGGAGGTTCATGAGTGGCCTCACGTTTGAGGAGATTACAAAGAAAAAACCTGAAAAAGCGCTCCTATCAACGATCAAAAAAACTGGTGGAAGAAATTCGTCGGGGAAAATCACAACACGCCACATAGGAGGCGGACACAAGAGACGGTATAGAATTGTGGACTTCAAAAGGAACAAGTTTGAGATACCGGGAAAGGTATTCGGTATCGAATATGATCCCAACAGGTCTGCAAACCTTGCGCTTATCCATTATGCAGATGGAGAGAAACGATACATCATTGCACCCCATGGGTTAAAAGTGGGAGAAATGATTGTTTCCAGCAAGAAACCCGATACAGAGGTAAAGGAGGGCAATACCATGCCCCTCAGGTATGTACCTCTGGGAACTTTCATTCATAACGTGGAGATGAAACCTGCGAAGGGCGGTCAGCTTGCACGAAGCGCAGGAAGCTATGCGCAGCTCGTGGCAAAAGAAGGTGATCATGGCCAGGTCAGACTGCCCTCGGGCGAGGTTAGAGTTGTCCATTTAACCTGTATGGCTACCATTGGCCAGGTGGGCAACATAGATCATGAGAATATAACTGTTGGCAAGGCCGGGAGACCCCGATGGTTGGGAATAAGGCCAACTGTAAGGGGAATGGCCATGAATCCAGTCGACCACCCCCTGGGCGGTGGGGAAGGCAGGACAAAAGGTGGTAAGCACCCGCGTTCACCGTGGGGCCAGCTTGCTAAGGGCAAGAAAACGAGAAGAAACAAGAGAACAGACCGATTTATTGTTAAAAAGAGAGGGTAGGAGGTCTACGTGCCAAGGTCATTAAGGAAAGGGCCGTTTGTTGAAGAGAAGCTCTTGAAAAAAGCTGAGGAAGCAAAAGGATCCAAGGGTGCTAAAGTTATCAAGATGTGGTCGAGAAACTCAACCATAATCCCCGATTTTGTTGGGCTTACGTTTGCCGTGCATAACGGTAAAAAATTTATACCTGTCTTTGTGACTGAGGAAATGGTAGGCCACAAGTTTGGAGAATTCTCGCCAACCAGAACGTTCCACAGCCATTCGGGAGACAGAAAGGCAAAAGTGGTAAAGAGAAAGGAATAGGTTTATGGAAATCACGGCGAAAACAAGAATGATACGGATTTCTCCAAGAAAGGTAAGGATCGTCGGTGATCTGATAAAGAAGAGAAATATTAATGATGCAATGGGTATCCTTACCTACATGCCTCAAAAGGCATCCTTTATTTTGAAGAAACTCCTCGATAGTGCTATTGCGAATGCGCGTCAGAAAAAATATGTGGATGTGGACAACCTGTATGTAAAAAATGTGATTGTAGATGGAGGCCCTGTGATGAAGAGGTTTCTTCCTCGGGCCATGGGAAGGGCTACAAAAATAAGAAAGCGGACTTCCCACATCACAATGATTTTAGATGAATCGTAATCTGGAGGCTAAATGGGTCAAAAGACTAATCCTTTCGGTTTCAGGCTTGGCATCATAAAGACATGGGATTCAAAATGGTTTGCAGCAAAAAACTATGCAAGGTTTTTACATGAAGATCTCACCATAAAACAATTTCTGAAAGAAAGGCTTCGCCAGGCAGGAATATCGAAGATCGAGATCGAACGGGCTGCAAATAAAGACAAAAGAGCGAAGATCAACATCTATACATCAAGACCTGGCCTTGTAATTGGAAGGAAAGGTGCAGAGGTCGAAAACCTGAAGAAAGAACTTCAGAGAATCACGGATAAGGAAGTGATCCTTAATATAACTGAGATAAAAAGACCTGAAGTTGATGCCCAGCTTGTTGCAGAAAACATAGCTCTTCAGTTAGAAAGGCGTGTCTCTTTCAGAAGGGCAATGAAAAGAAACGTATCCCAGGCCTTAAAGTTTGGAGCTAAAGGAATTAAAGCTATGTGTTCAGGAAGGCTTGCCGGTGCCGAGATGGCACGTACCGAGTGGTATCGTGAGGGACGTGTACCCCTGCAAACCATTCGTGCAGACATAGACTATGGGTTTACCACGGCCAGTACAAAATATGGTGTTATTGGTATCAAAGTCTGGGTGTTTAAGGGTGAGATTTATCAGGAGGCAACGTAATGCTTGCACCAAAAAGGGTACGATATAGAAAACAGCAAAAAGGAAGAATGAGAGGGGCTGCGTTCAGGGGCAGCACGGTAAGCTTCGGTGATTATGGTCTCCAGGCACTGGAGTGTGGCTGGGTTACCTCGAGACAAATAGAGGCCGCTCGTATAGCGCTTACGCGGTATGTAAAGAGAACCGGAAAAGTCTGGATCAGAATATTTCCTGACAAGCCCATTACTAAAAAGCCAGCAGAGACAAGGATGGGAAAAGGTAAAGGGCCTTCGGAAGGTTGGGTAGCGGTAATTCGGCCAGGAAAGATTCTGTATGAGATTAAAGGGGTGCCGGAGGACAAAGCAAGGGAAGCTTTGCGAATTGCTTCTTTTAAATTGCCAATAAAGTCGAGATTTGTTGCAAGAAGTGAGGAACAATGAAAGCACGGGAATTTAGAGACCTGACGAAAGAAGAACTTCTGAAAAAAAAGAAGGACTTTAAAGAAGAGATTTTCAATCTACGATTCCAACATTCAACTGGGCAGTTGGAAAATACTGCCCGGATGAAACTTTTAAAGCGAGATGTTGCACGAATAGAGACGGCTTTACGGGAAAAAGAAACACAGGCAGGCAAAACCAGCTAAACGTTATCAGCCCAGGCTGAACGCTGAATGCTTAAAATGAGGTAGCCATGGAAGCGAAGGTTGAAACAAACAGAAGAAAGATGACAGGGGTGGTTGTTAAAGACAAGATGGATAAGACTGTAGTTATTGAGGTGGAAAAGTTCCTCAAACACCCCAAATATCACAAATACCTGAAAAGAAAAAAACGGTACAAGGCTCATGATGACAAGAGTCAATGTAATGTTGGCGACAGGGTGATCATCGTGGAGTCGAGACCCTTGAGCAAAGAGAAGAGATGGGTTGTGAAAGGAATTATTGAAAAAGAAAAACTTATGTCAATCCGGGAAGAGGTGACAGGCAATGATACAGGGCAGAACTAAACTCGAGGTAGCCGACAATTCTGGCGCAAAAAAACTTGGATGCATAAGGGTTCTTGGTGGATCACGAAAACGATACGGCACTGTGGGTGACATTGTCGTTTGTTCTGTTAAAGAAGTCATACCCAATGCCAAGGTCAAAAAGGGTGAGGTTGTGAAAGCTGTTATCGTCAGGACAACAAAGGAAATACGGCGTATGGACGGTTCGTATGTGAAGTTTGATGATAATTCAGCCGTTATTATAAACCAGTATAACGAACCTATTGGGACAAGGATTTTTGGTCCTGTGGCAAGGGAACTCCGGGCAAAGAAATTCATGAAAATCGTGTCTCTTGCCCCGGAGGTTGTGTGAAAGGAATGCGGCTTATAGCGGTTGGCGATTGGCGTTCAGCAAAATATACTTCAATATAGCTGATAGCTGATAGCTGATAGCTGTTTGCTTACGATGAGGTAAGTATGGAAGAGAAACAGTACCACGTAAAGAAGAATGATACGGTCATGGTGACTACCGGTAAAGATAAGGGCAAAACCGGCAAGGTTTTGAGGATTGTCAGCAAGAAGGACCGCCTGGTTGTGGAAAAGGTAAATATGATCAAAAGACACGTAAAACCGAGCCAGAAATCTAAGGGTGGCATCATGGAACGGGAAAGCCCCATTCATATATCGAACGTAATGATCTACTGTGACAAATGCTCAAAGCCTGTGAAAATAGGTAGAAAGGCTCTCGAAGACGGCAAGAAAGTACGATTCTGCAGAAGATGTAAAGAGGTTATAGATAAGTAGGAGGCTTCAGTTGAAGAAAGGTTACGGCGAGTTCTACGAGGTGGAAGTTAAATCGGCGCTCATGAGAAAATTTAAGTACAAGAATATCATGCAAGTGCCCAAACTTGAAAAGATCGTTGTCAACGTAGGTCTTGGTGAAGCAATACAGAATATAAAGGCGCTCGATGCAGCAGCAAATGATATTGCCACCATAACAGGGCAGAAGCCAGTTATTACAAAGGCAAAAAAATCGATCGCTTCCTTCAAACTCAGGGAAGGCATGTCGATCGGTTGTATGGTTACCCTTCGCAGGGAAAGAATGTATGAATTCTTCCATAAGCTTGTCTACATAGTCCTCCCGAGGGTGAGAGACTTCAAGGGAGTTTCTCCTAAATCTTTTGACGGGAGAGGCAATTATACACTGGGCTTGAGGGAACAGATTATTTTCCCTGAGATAGATTATGATAAAGTTGACAGGGTAAGAGGCATGAACATAACCATAGGGACATCTGCAAAAACGGATGAAGAGGGTTTTGAACTGCTGAAACTTATGGGCATGCCCTTTAAGAGTTGACGGAGGACTCATGGCAAGAAAAGCTAGTATGGAAAAGTGGAGTAAAACACCGAAATACCGCGTGAGGGCCAGGAATCGGTGCGCCATTTGTGGAAGGCCAAGAGGTTACTTGGGGAAATTTCAAATGTGCAGAATATGTTTCAGATTAAATGCCCTGAAGGGTTCTATACCCGGGGTTATTAAATCGAGCTGGTAAGGGGGAGCAGGATGATAGATCCTATTGCAGATATGCTTACAAGAATAA
>MVQO01000173.1 GCA_002067585.1 Syntrophorhabdus sp. PtaB.Bin027 | reverse complement strand
GGAGATGTTGAGCAGGATCTGGCAGACCCGGTTGTCAGAGACATAGGGCGGGCATTTGCTGCCTATATGGCAGAAAGAGGAAAAAAGAAAGCATCCCTGGGAAGAGATTGCAGACTCAGTTCGGAGCATTTCAGAAATCTCGTTGTTGAGGGCATGATAGAAGGAGGACTGAACGTTGTTGATCTCGGGCTGGTTCCTACACCCTTGTTCTATTATTCTCTTTTTACCCTTGATGTACAGGGCGGTATCATGATAACAGGGAGCCACAATCCTCCCTCGATGAATGGTTTTAAGGTTGCTTTCGGAAAAAGCACAATCTTTGGGGACGAGATTCAGTACCTGAGAAAATTGATCGAGGAGAAACGTTTTAATCGCGGCAAAGGGGCGTACAGTGAATACAATGATATTGTGAAAGATTATTACAGTTTTCTGAGATCCAACATAAATCTGAAAAAGAGCTTCAACATTGTTGTCGATGCTGGAAACGGAACCGGTGGAGTTGTTGCGGTCCCCATACTCAGGGAGATGGGGCAGCACGTTACCGAGCTCTTCTGTGAAATGGATGGCCGCTTCCCCAATCATTTTCCCGACCCTACAGTTGAGAAAAATATGGAGACTTTGCGAAGAACAATTCTCGAGCAAAAAGCTGACATCGGCATCGGATACGATGGTGACAGCGACAGGATTGGTGTAGTAGATGACAAGGGCAACATCATCTGGGGCGATTATCTCATGATTATCTTCGCGCGAGATATATTGAAAACCCACAGAGGAGCCACCTTCGTCTCAGAGGTAAAATGCTCAAAAAATCTTTTCGATGATGTGAAAAAGCATGGCGGCATTCCGGTCATGTGGAAGGCAGGCCACTCTCTTATTAAACAGAAAATGAAAGAGACAGGAGCCTTGCTGGGTGGCGAGATGAGCGGACACATCTTTTTTGCAGACAAGTTCTTTGGCTTTGATGATGCCATCTATTCGACTTTCAGGATTCTCGAAATCATGGGCAAAGATGATCGCCCACTCTCCGATTATCTGTTGGATATACCGAAAACTTACTCCACCCCTGAGATACGCATCGATTGTCCTGACACTGTTAAATTCGATGTGGTGAATAAACTGACCAACTATTATCGAAACAAGTTCAACATTATCGATATAGACGGCGTCAGGATTCTTCTTGATGATGGGTGGGGACTCGTCAGACCTTCAAATACACAACCGATTCTTGTTCTTCGGTTTGAGGGCCAGAGCAAAGAAGCACTTGAGAAAATCCAAAGCATGGTCATGGAAGATCTCGAGGGCGTTATGAAGGGACAGCTACAGTAGACAGAAGAAGTTGAAGTAAACCTTCGTCCCTCTCAGCTTCTTAATACCGGTAGCTTCGCACAATTAACTGAGATATAGTAGACTGAATAAATGCTCGATATTGTTAATTTCATAACAAGGCCTGCCCGATACACAGGTATTGAGCCAAATCGGATTATAAAAGATCCTGACGAGGTGTCTGTAAGGTTTGCGCTTTGCTTCCCTGACCTCTACGAGGTCGGCATGTCTTATTATGGTTTTTTTCTACTCTATGGCATCGCAAACAGCGTACAAAGTGTCTGGTGTGAGCGTTGCTTTGCGCCGTGGAGTGATATGGATACTTACCTGAGGCAGAATGGTCGCCCCCTTACAACTCTCGAATCCAGAACACCACTTTCTGCCATGGACATGATTGGTTTTTCCCTTTCCTACGAACTCAATATCACCAATATTCTCAACATGCTCGACCTTGCAGGAATCCCCTTGAGAGCTGAGGACAGGAAGAAAGGTCCTATTGTGGTGGGTGGAGGACCATCCATGCTCAATCCTGCACCATTTCAGAAGTTTTTCGACATCATCGTTATTGGAGAGGCTGATAAAAAACTCCCTGAAATCCTGCATGTGTTGAAAACCCTGAAAGGGGAACCGCATGAAAAGGTTATTGGGGGTTTGGCACAGCTCGAAGGGGTCTATTCTCCACTTTTTCCAAAGACCCCGGTCAGAAGACAATTTGTCGAGGATCTTGACGATTCCTATCATCCAACAAGGCCTCCCATACCAGTAGTGGGAAGCATCCATGACAGGTTCAATGTTGAGATATCAAGAGGATGTGGTAATGGTTGCAGGTTCTGTCTTGCAGGTTTCGGATACAGGCCTTACAGGGAACGTTCCTTTGAAAAACTGAAGGAGATTATTGACCTGGGCATGCAAGGCACCGGTTATGAAGAGATTTCGCTTCTTTCCTTGAGTTCTGGTGATTATACATCCCTCTTCGATACCATAGCCTACATAAAAGAGAGGTATCGTGGCGTGTCAGTCTCTTTACCCTCATTAAAAATTGGAAGTATCAGGGAGCGTGAGATCAGCCTTATGGGTGATATTGCTCGAACAGGCTTCACATTTGCTCTCGAATCGGCTACAGAAGGTATGAGATGCAGGATTAACAAAAATATAGACGTGGACGTTCTTCTCGGACAACTCCCCCTGCTTAAACAATATGGTTGGAGAAAACTCAAGTTGTATCTTATGGTCGGCTTTCCCTGGGAAACTGAAGAAGATTTTTTGGCTATCAAGGAGATACTTTCCCCTTTTGAAAAAGAGCGCATAAACATCAATCTTTCAGTTTCCCCTTTCATTCCAAAACCGCACACACCTTTTCAGTGGTTACCCATGGAAAATGAGGTGATCCTTTCAGAGAAGATTAGCATGATTAGGAAAATTCTGAAAGGCAGGAGGGTGAAGGTAAAATATAGGGATCCCAGAACAAGCCTTGTTGAAGCAATTGTTGCAAGGGGCGACAGCAGGCTATGGCCACTTTTCGAATACCTGTTCCACAAGGGTATAAAGCTTGAAGCATGGCGGGAATATTTTCAGCCGGCACTTTACGATGAATGGTTCAATCAGCAAGGGATCTCGATAGAAGACTACCTGGGTAAAAAACCAATAGAAAGCGCCCTTCCCTGGGATATAGTTGACACTGGAATTGACAAGTCCTTCCTTGCCCATGAGTTTATCCTTGCCCAAGCAGGCAAGAAGACAGGGGACTGTTACACCGGATGTGCATCGTGTGGCATAGGTTGTACAGAGTCGGGTCAGACACGGGATTCCTCGTTCAGTGCTGTGCGTTCGGCGTTTGTCGAGAATCCAGTTCAAGATTTTAAGCTCTCCCAATTCGAAATTCAAAACTCAAAACTCAAAATCGATACGCCCTCAATCCAAACTCCTGCCCATGCCGAGGTTCCCGCAGACAGACCCAACTGTGAACGAATACCGGGGATCAAGTATACCTTCCGGTATGGCAAATATGGGGATGCACGGTATATCGGACATCTTGACATGATGAACATTCTTCTCCGTGCGTTTCGATCTCTGGGAATCACAATAAGGACTCATGGTAAATTCCATCCCATGCCAAAAATATCTCTTTCAGATGCGCTACCGATTGGCATAGAAAGCACTTGCGAATTGATAGAGATTGAAACAGACACGGGAATCCTGATACATGAAAAAATGATAGGTGAAATAAACAAAATATTGCCCAAGGGGACCAAGATTCTTGAGTTTATCAAAGGAAGCATTCAAAATATGGGAAAAGATTATTCATACCTCCTCATATCCGATAAAAGTATCGATATGGAATTATGGAAACTGGGGTATAATAGTAAATGGCATTTTTACACTTGGAAGGGTAAGGGTATCAAAGAGTTGAGGGCAAAAGGTGATTTCCAGAGAATCATAAAGGTGGAGGACAGAAGGATCCATGGCCTCAGAGCTGATAATTAACGTTACGTTTAATGAGACGCGTATAGCATTCCTGGAAAATGGTGTTCTTGTTGAGTTCTTCATTGAGAAGAAAAATGACAATGGCATGGTTGGCAATATTTACAAAGGAAAAGTTGTTCGAATTGTACCTGGCATGGATGCAGCCTTTGTTGACATCGGCCTCGAAAAATCAGCCTTTCTCTATGTTGGCGACATCATTCTCGACAGGATGATGTACGAGGAGTATGAGGATTCTGATTACCCTATTGCCATCAACGAAAGGATCGAGGGGGTCCTCGAAGAGGGCCAGGAATTGATCGTTCAGGTTTCTCGCGAGCCTATCGGGCAAAAAGGCACACGGGTGACCTCAAAGATAACTCTTCCCGGCAGACTTCTGGTTCTGATGCCAGGGACTGAACACATTGGAGTATCCAGGAGGATTGAACAGGAAGATGAAAGAAAGAAACTTGCCTCCATGCTCAAAGAAGAGATATGTCCCAAAGGTTACGGACTCATAGCCAGAACCGCTTCAGAAGGTAAAACACCTGAAGAATTGCGGGCAGACCTCAACTTCCTCAAAAGAATATGGGAAAGCATCCAGGAAAAGTCAAAAACTGTTCGGGCCCCTTCTATCCTGCATCAGGACCTCGGAATCATTTTCAGGGTGATAAGAGATTTACATTCTCATAACCTGAAAAAGATCATTGTTGATGACGCATCTGTTTATAAGAAGGTGGGAGAATTTCTCAAAGACTACCTTCCCGAACAAGGCTGCGAAGTAGTTTGCTTTGATGAAAGGGACCCCATCTTCGAGGTCTTCGGGATT
Organism: Syntrophorhabdus sp. PtaB.Bin027; assembly: GCA_002067585.1. Lineage (GTDB taxonomy): Bacteria > Desulfobacterota > Syntrophorhabdia > Syntrophorhabdales > Syntrophorhabdaceae > Syntrophorhabdus. The sequence continues at coordinate 10,198 of MVQO01000173.1, read as the reverse complement.
GAAGTGGAGATTGGAAAGCTTTTGCAGAAAAAGATCTGGTTGAAGTCAGGGGGTTACATTGTTCTAGATTATACTGAGGCCCTGACAGTGATCGATGTCAATACCGGGAGGTATCTTGGCAGAAAGGATCTGGAAGACACCATTCTCAGGACAAACCTGGAGGCGGTCAAGGAAATAGCGTATCAGATAAGGCTGCGCAACATCGGCGGCATTATCATAGTCGATTTTATTGATATGGAGCGTAAGGAATCCAGGGAGACAGTCTTCCAGACCCTTATGGAGGCATTAAAGAAAGACAGGATAAAGACCTTTGCCTATCCAATAAGCGAACTTGGCCTTGTGCAGATCACGCGCAAACGAACGCGGCACAATATTGTGAATCTCCTTACAGAAATATGTCCTACATGCGAAGGCTCTGGGTACATAAAATCACGTTATACGGTATGTTATGAAGTTTTACGGGAGCTCAGGACCTTTTGCAGGAAAGAAGGTGGAAAAAAGATTAATGTGTATCTTTCGCCGGAAGTCGCAAGTCTCCTGTATGAAGAAGAAAAAAGCTCCATAGAGTTTATTGAACATACCTATAGTACAAACGTCAATATCATTGCCAATCCAGAGTTCAGTGTCGATATTTTTCAAGTGGAAGGAGTACGTTAGTGGGTCTTGTCTTTGTTTGTCTGTATGTTGCGTGCGAGATTATCGCTAACGTTACCGCTGGTAGGCCGGTGTCACTTTTCGGTATTGTCGTTCCATCTGCTGTTTTTGTCTACACCCTCACATTCACCCTTGTTGACGTCATCCATGAGATCTATGGAAAGGACGGTTCAAGAAAGGTAATCCTCGGGGCTTTCTGCGCAAATATTCTCCTTGCCATTTATGCCTACCTTGTCATTCATCTTCCTGCACCAGCCTTTTTTTTGGACGTTAAATCCTATGAGACAGTCTTCGGCGCAACGCCAAGAATAGTATTTGCAAGCCTCACAGCATATCTGATCAGCTCTATGGTAGATGTGGAGGTCTACCACCTGTGGAAGAATCGTGTAAAAAAAGCAAAATGGTCAAGAGTTCTTGCCAGCAACACAGTTTCAACCCTGGCCGACAGTTGTATCTTTATCACCATTGCATTTGCAGGTGTCATGCCCATTCTCCCCCTCATAGCAGGCCAGTACCTTGTGAAAATGGTCATAACTGTCCTGAGCCTCCCCCTAATATACACAACAGGCTTTAGAGGATCAATCGAGCGGTATGCAAAAAGCAGGCAATAGGCGAAAAACAGGGTGAGCAGGAAAAGTGGAAAGGGAATAAAAAATGGTGAAAGATGAAAAGTTAAAAGTAAGCATTAAAGTCAGTACAGAACCAATAGTACATGGCTTACAACGGATTACAGGTTATGCATTACGAATTACGATTAAATCGCTTCTTCAGGCGTCAAGCGTTTTTGTCACCAAATATTAAACGCCAAACCAAGAACTGTCTATGACTCACACTGTCTTGTCACCAGCAAAGGTCAATCTTTTTCTCAAGGTTGTGTCTAAACGACCTGACGGCTACCACAATATTGTAAGCATTGTTGATATTATTTCTGTGTTCGATGTCATTCACATAGAAGAAATCCCTGACGATGTTATTATTATCGAAGATGATAAAGATATCTTGCCCAAGGATGCAGCAAACACAATGTACCGTGCAGCCGTTGCCCTAAAAGAAAGGTTTAAAATCAACCGGGGTGTAAGAGTTTTTGTTGAAAAAAACATACCCATTGGAAGCGGGCTCGGAGGTCCAAGTAGCAACGCAGCTACTGTACTCAAAGAGTTGGCCAGAATATGGAAGGTCAAGATCAATGAGGCTGAATTGAATGATATTGGGAGAGGTATCGGTGCAGATGTTCCTCTGTTCCTGTATGGGAACGCTTGCATCATGAGGGGAATAGGCAATAAAATTTCACCTGTTGAGTTACCCAGCCTCTGGTACCTTATCATTTACCCGAACATATCAATATCAACGAGAAGGGTTTATGAAGGACTAAAAATCGTGTTGACAAAAAAGCAAAATGATATTAAATTGGTTGCGAAATTTAGTGGCACTCGGGAAGTTTCTGCAATTCTAGAAAACGACCTCGAGAGAATCGGTATATTGCTGTGCCCGATAATTAAAACGATCAAAGATAGATTAATTGAATCTGGGGCCAGCGGAACACTGATGAGTGGTAGCGGCTCATCTGTTTTTGGAATATTTGAAAACGAGGAAGGGGCAAAACAGGCATCGGCTTCATTAACAAATATGGGGAAGATTTTTATAGCACGCAGCGTTAAATCGGGGGGGAGTCATGGAGGTTACGGGTGCTAAGATATTTCTTGTTAGTGGTAGCCAGGTAAAGGCTTAATGTCTAAATTGTTCTTGATGATTGTTGTGTTGTAAAAGATATAAAGATGATAGATGAGGAAGGCAAGATTTTTGTAGTTATACCCATAAAAAATGAAAGATGGCTTGTATAGAGACACAGTCCATCCAATAAAGAAGGCCACAAGGCAAAAGATCGAGATATGCGTTCTAAATGCCTACAAAAAAGGAGTTAAATAAGCAACCAATTTTGTAAAACAGGCCATTGGGGTGTCGTCAAGCGGTAAGACACAGGCCTTTGGAGCCTGCATTCGGAGGTTCGAATCCTCCCACCCCAGGATATTCTACCGAGGAGCGATGCGTGAACAAGTTAAGAGTTTTTACTGGAAGTGCGAATATACCACTTGCTGAGAAGATTTGCAGCTTTCTCAAGATACCCCTGGGCAAGGCTATTGTAGCCAGTTTCAGCGACGGCGAGGTACAGGTTGTAATTGATGAAAGTGTGAGGGGGATGGATGTATTCATTGTACAACCCACATGCCCTCCGGTCAACCATAACCTTGTCGAGCTACTGGTTATGCTCGATGCCCTGAAACGAGCATCTGCAGGGCGTATAACGGTCGTAATTCCTTACTATGGTTATGCGCGACAGGACAGGAAAGTCGTTCCCCGTACATCTATTTCTGCAAGGCTTGTGGCAGATCTCATGACTGTTGCGGGTGCTTCAAGAATCCTGGCCATGGATCTTCATGCAGGGCAAATTCAGGGCTTTTTTAATATTCCTGTGGATCATCTCTATGCCCTGCCGGTACATTTCAAGTATTTTGCAAAGATTAAGGGTGACATCGTAGTAGTATCTCCAGATGCTGGTGGTGTTGAACGGGCAAGAGAGTTAGGCAAAAGGTTGAACGCCACCATCGCGATCATTGACAAACGAAGAGAGAAAGCTAATGTATCAAAAGTTATGCATGTTATTGGTAATGTGAGCAAAAAAACCGCCATACTTCTCGACGATATGATCGACACTGGAGGAACTATAGTACAGGCATCAGAAGCCCTGGTAAGGGAAGGTGCTCGATCCGTTCTTGCTTGTTGTACCCATCCAGTGCTTTCCGGAAGGGCTGTTGAAAAGATTGAGAATTCACCCATTAAAGAATTGATTGTGACGAATACTATACCGCTGTCAGAAGAGGCAAGTAAAGTAAAGAAGATCAAGGTGCTTGATGTGTCCCCAATCCTTGGTGAAGCAATCAGAAGGATTCACAAAGATGCTTCAGTAAGTTCACTATTTATATAGATTCCCTTTTGGTGAAAACCTGTATGGGCATGTCCTGGGAGTACCATGACTGAAAAAGGGAGTTCAGCAAGTTTTAATTGCTAACGGGGTGGCGTGAGCCCGGTAGAAGTTTATGTATATAACAGGAGGTCTGGGATGGAAGAAATATTATTGAGGGCAGAAAAGAGAACAGGTACCGGTAAAGGCGTGACCCGGAAAATTAGAAAAGAAGGAGGTATACCTGCTGTACTCTATGGCAGAGGCATAGAGTCGGTTCCGATAAAAATTTCGGCAAGAGAATGGGATGCACTTATGAGAAGAGTACGGAAGAACGTAATCCTTACCATGGAACTCCACGGAGATGCAGGTACAGAAAGTAGACCTGTCATGATCAAAAAGATTCAGCCTGGATTTCTCGGAGATTATGTCTCCCACATAGATTTTCTTCAAGTATCCATGGAAAGAACGATAGAGATCGAAATACCTATTCACCTTACCGGGACAGCAAAAGGAGTCATAAACAATGGCATTGTGGAACAACATTTGAGATCGATCATGGTCGAGTGTCTGCCTACCCAAATTCCAGAGCAGATAGAGATTGATGTGACAAACCTTGAGATTGGAGATTCCATACATGTTAGCGACATCTCTCTCTCTGGCGTGAAGCTTTTGGAGCAGATGAATGTGGCAGTTGTGACGGTTATACCCCCTGAAGCAGAAGAAAAACCAGTGACCGTTGAAGAAGTAGAACCTGAAAAGGTAGAGAAAAAGGAGGAATAAAGTCCTTTTTGTTTTTACTATGCGGCCTTGGAAACAAAGGATCTGAATATACCTTCACCAGGCATAACATAGGTTATCTCGTTATAGACAAGTTTTCTGAAAGGTTTCGTATTGCAGTACAAAAACGCCTCTGTGGTTGCAAAGTTGGCGAATCAGGGGAGATTATCCTCGCCAAGCCAAACACCTATATGAACCTCTCCGGCGGACCTGTTGCGTCGCTGGTGCAACGTAAATCTTTGACCTCTGAGAACATTGTTATCATTCATGATGACATTGATATGAATTTCGGAAGGATTCGGATACGCTGGAATGGTAGGGACGGAGGTCACAAAGGCGTCCGGTCTGTTGCAGACGCATTGCGCTCACCGCTTTTTTACCGGATGAAGATTGGCATTGGCAGAAATCCAGCCATACCCCCGGAAGAGTATGTTCTATCCAGATTTTACACGGATGAAGTTGAGGAACTTGGTGATGTTCTGGACCGTGCTGTAGATGCCCTCCACACTTTTGTTTTCGAGGGAAAAGAAAAGGCAATGAGTATGTATAATAGGAGCTGACAGCTCATGGCTCCGGGCTCTTTGTGAAAACTATAGACTCGGAGCCTGAAACTTGGAGCTCAAGGGAGGGGATATGAGTTGGTCATGCGGAATTATTGGTCTACCAAATTCAGGGAAATCGACCATCTTTAACGCTCTAACTGCACTTACCGTACCATGTCAGTCCTACCCTTTTTGTACCATTGAGCCGAATGTCGGTATTGTTGCAGTACCTGATGACAGGCTCGCCAGGCTCTCAGAAACCCTCAAACCTGAAAAGGTTACATCGACAACTATCGAGTTTATCGATGTCGCAGGCCTCATCAAGGGTGCCCATAAGGGTGAGGGTCTGGGCAACAGATTTCTTTCACATATCAGGAATGTGGACGCTATTGCCCACGTCATACGATGCTTTGAAACGGAAAATGTTCCCCACGTTTATGCAGAAATCGACCCAAAAAGGGATGTGGAGATTGTGGAAACAGAGATTATCATCTCTGATCTGGAGATTGTTGAAGAAAGGCTCGCAAAGCTGGAGAGGCTTGCCAAAGTCTCCAAGGAAAAAGGGGTTAAGGAGATAGAGCTTCTCGCAAGAATCAAATCCACCCTTGAGCAGGGTTCCTTTATCGCTATGGATTATTTTGACCACACAGACGCAGAAATCGTTCGTACCTTCAACCTTATCACTACCAAGCCCATCTTTTATGTTGCAAATATTGACGAAGAAACACTGGAAAAACTTCCAATCTCTGATTTAGAAGAGTTTGTCCGGTCAAAAAACAGCAGACTAGTCTATATATGCGGCAAGCTTGAGCACGATCTTATAAACTTGTCGCCCCATGAGCGAACATCATACATGGACCTTTACGGTATAACAGAGATGTCTATAGAAAGTGTAATTAAAGTTGGTTATGAGATCCTGGGCCTCATTACCTTTTATACTATTGTGGGCAAAGAGATGAGGGCATGGACAATCCCCCGGAACACAACATGCGTAAAAGCAGCAGGCAAGATACACACAGATATGGAAAGGGGATTCATCAGGGCTGAGGTGATCAATGCGGATGACTTTGTACGGTATGGATCAGAACAGGCTGCCCGGGAACACGGGGCTCTGAGGGTCGAAGGAAAAGAATACATCGTAAAAGATGGAGATATTCTGCATATTCGATTCAACGTATAGCTCAACTCAAAAGCGTAAGCCAAGTAAAAAATTTGTACCAGGCAGGTTTGATAGGTTGCTCAAGTGTTTCCATAGTTTGTTGTGGTGATTGTTTTCACAACTAAAATGCAGCGCAGTTCTCTTATAAATTGTCTTTTTGCTTGCTTTTAAATCTTATATTGTTTTGCTTGTTCAAAGCTCTTCAAGGCTGAAAAATGTAAAGTGAATTAGTGAATAGGGCTGCATCTGATGAGCAAATATATTTTATGATGGTATTGTCAATTCTCATCGTTTCAATAGGGATTAATTTTATCTGCTACTTCAGTTTTGCATCATCTTTTTCTTTTGGTTTTTTCCACTCCATCAATATCTGCCGCACACCTGTCAGGTTATTCTGATTGACAAGGACCAAAACAACATCACCACCGTCAAGAATGGTGCCTCCACTCGGTACAAAAAAGTTCTCGTCACGGTTCACCAGTACAATGAGACTGTCCCTAGGCAGACCCAGTTCCACGACTCGTTTCCCTGCGATAGCCGAACTGTATGGAATAATGAATTCAACGAGTTGAGTGTCAACGCCCGGCATCGGCGCGTACTCTATGGGATATTGCCGCCTTTGTTGAATCGGGGCATCAAGTCTCAGGAGACGGGCGACAACAGGAATCGACCAACCTTGAAACAGTGCTGAAGTGAGGACAATAAAGAAAACGATATTGAATATAGCTTCAGCATCTGCCACCCCAGCAAGAAGAGGGAAAGTCGCCAGGACTATCGGGACTGACCCTCTCAGGCCGACCCATGAAACAAGGGTTTTTTCCCGCCAGCCCATACGCTCAAAGAGCAAAGAAAGAAAAACGCTGAACGGACGTGCAACAAACATGAGGAACGCTGAACACATAAGGCCTGTCCATATGATAGGAATAATACGGGATGGAAATACAAGCAGTCCCAAGGTGACAAACATTGCTATCTGGCTGAGCCAGGCAAGACCGTCAAAAAAACGCAACATGCTTTTCTTTTGTACAAATTCACTGTTGGCTGCATATATACCCATCAGATACACAGCCAGGAAGCCGCTCCCACCAACTGCAGCAGTAGCGGCATATGTCATCGCTGCAAAGGCAAGGGTAAAAACAGGGTAAACCCCTTCGTAATAGGATGTCAACCGATTCAACGAAAAAACCATTGCCTTCCCAAAACCAAGACCAAAAATAATGCCGAGTCCCATCTGAACAACAAAGAGTAGAGCAATGGAGCCGAGTGAGGTCTCTGGATTCGTTATGATTTGAATTATCCCTATGGTGAGGAGGACTGCCATGGGATCATTACTCCCCGACTCAAGTTCAAGCAGGGGCTTTAGCCGGCCACGTAAACTAACGTTCTTTGATCGGAGCACTGAGAAAACAGCGGCTGCATCAGTCGATGAAACAACAGCCCCGAGGAGCAGGCCGGTGAATAGTGAAAATTTTAAAACAGAGAAGGCAAAAAGACCAACAGTCACGGCCGTGAGAAGGACGCCCAGCGTTGCCAGGATTGTAGCCTGCCGGAAGACTGGTTTGACCTCTGTCCATTTTGTGTCAAGGCCACCTGCGAAGAGGATGAAGACCAATGCAATGACGCCTACTGATCGAGACAGATGAGCATCGTCGAAGTAAATTCCACCGGGGCCTTCTGAACCTGCAAGCATCCCTACGCCGAGAAACAACAACAGTGCAGGTACACCGAGATTCTCGGAGAGCCTGGCAATTCCAATGCTCACTATGATAAGGACTGCCCCTATAAGAAGAACATATTCAACCGGTATCATGCACTTACTATATAATCAACCATCCATTCAGTCAACAAATAGGCGCTGTCCGTGGTCTGTTAGTCAACGACCAGCACGTCACAATGGGACTGAGAGAGAACATGGAGGGTAACACTGCCTAAAAGGAATTCCTCTATTCTCCATCTTCCGTGTTTTCCCACAACGATAAGTTCAATATCACGTTTACGTGCTATTTCAGGCAGTTTGAATGGTGCATGTCCTTGCACCACAACTCCCACCCTGTGAAAAGACCCGGTACCTGCCTTTCGAATGAAACGCCTCAATTGTGCTTCTGTCTGCATACGAGCCTTCATGCGAGACTCATGAATAACATCTTCCGAAGCTCCACTATAAACCAGTACCTTCTCCAGTACTGGTTCGAAAACATGGACAACGATAATTGTCGCCTCTGGGGCAATTATCTGGCTGTATTCGAGAGCTTTACGTGAACCTTCTGAGAAGTCAACGGCAACGAGGACCCGTGTATAGGGTGTTAATGGTTTATTCTTCACAACAAGCACAGGTTGTCCTGTCTTTCCAAGAAGCCGTTGCGAGGTAGTACCAAGAGCCAGAGCCCTGACCGGGTGCGCCCCACGTGCGCCAAGTACAAGTAAGCTGAAATCTGATGCTGCCTCAACGATTGCATCCAGCGTATTCCCCGTGAGGACACGTGGCTCAAGTGAAAACCCTGACACCTCACGAATCTGGTCAGCTAACTCATCCAGGGCTTGTGAAGCATTCTTAATGATTTTGCGTTTAGCTTTAACCGATGACCCTATGAACTGCTTCAAATTTTCAAGCCACGATTGTTCCAGCACATGCAGCAGCACCCCTCTCTGTATGGCAAGAGTAGCGCCAAGCATAGCTGCACGTTCTGCTGCATAACGAGAATAAGAAGAAAAATCAGTTGCAGCCAGAATAGATTGAATACCTCTCACATTTTTCTCCCTGAAAAGCTACGATTGGGAATGGATTTCTTTAAGACCCAAGATTCCAATTAAACCGATGATCCTTTCGAATTCCTTTACTTTGTATTTAAAGTTTGTGAATCAGCCGGCAAACTGGACTTGGTCACTTATGCCACATCCCTCTCCGGCTGATACACGATCTTAAGGACCTTGAGCCGCTTCGTTCCTGCCGGGATCTCCCATTCAATCAGGTCACCCTCTTTATACCCGAGGAGGGCAGTGCCAATGGGAGCAAGAACAGAGATTGCGTTCTCAACCATGCCCACTCTATTCGGGAAAACAATGGTGTATGTCTTCTCTTCCCCTGAATCCATGTCTTTTACCAGTACAGTTGAGTTCATGGTTATGATGTTGGGCGGAATTTTTTTTGGGCTGACGACATTGGCAGAGGACAATTCATCTTCAAGGGTTTCCAGGTGTGCAGCATCCATGGTGCTTCCTATCTTGATAAGATGCTCCAGTTGCTCTGCGTCATGCTCGGTGATATATAGGTATCGTGCCTTGTTTTTCATAGCGCCCTCCTGGAGATGAATGCCTAGCCCTGAACTGACTCGCACCCAGATTTATTACGGAAGATTCGGTCAGACTTCAAGTCGTCTGGAGCAAATGACAAAAAAACAAATTTTAGAATAATATTTTAAAGGCGAGTCTATGGAGACAACCACAAAAAAAGTGCCGATATACCAGAATAAGCATAGAGGTAATTCTATATAGAAATATGGTGGCTTGTCAATGGGTTTGAGCTCTGATTAACACCAGTCACTCGATGCCATTATCATTTCTCTGAAGCAGCGGCGCCTGGGTTTTACTGAGCAGAAGGATACGAAAATCTTCGTGTCGTTGCACCCAGTTTGAGTGATATGGAGGATAAGGAACCAATCTTTACAAATTAATGAGGGTATTAAACAAAAAAAGGAACATTTACTTTCCCAGGGATGGTTCTATGCTTGTTAATTTTTAGACCCATATGTGGACTACGTAACATACATATTTTCTTGCTTCTTCTTTCATGAATGTTAAGTCATGGATAGGAAGAATCTTTTATACCTGATAATCGCCGGCCCGTTCCGGTTGATAAACAACCTTGATGACCTGTATTCTCTTTTTCCCTGATGGAACCTCCCAGTCAATTATGTCCCCTTCCCTATATCCAATCAGGGCTGTTCCCAGAGGTGCTAATATTGAAATGGCATTTTCATTAATATTCGTCTTGCCAGGAAATACGAGAACCAATGTCTTTTCCTCATTTGAATCTAAGTCTTTGATTAGTACCGTAGAATTCATCGTGACAACATCATTTGGGATGTCTTTCGGATCAACCACCTT
>MVQO01000172.1 GCA_002067585.1 Syntrophorhabdus sp. PtaB.Bin027 | reverse complement strand
CTATCTTTGAAAACCTGGGATACAAGAGCACCTTTCTTTTCTTGAAGGTTAAACGACTTTATAAGTTCAGGTGACATCTCCTGGATTCCAACACCTATCCATCCACGTGTTACCTTCCCCTTTTCCTTCAGGTGGGGTATCACTTCTTTTGCCATATTTGCGGGGATTGCAAACCCTATACCTTGCCCGGATGCAACGATTGCCGTGTTGATTCCAACAACTTCACCCTTTGTATTAATGAGAGGACCTCCACTATTACCAGGATTTATGGATGCATCCGTCTGTATGAAGTTATCATACGGACCAGCACCTATGGTTCTCCCCTTGGCACTGACAATACCTGCTGTTACTGTCTGTTCCAAACCAAAGGGACTGCCGACAGCAACTACCCAACTTCCAATCTTCAACGCGTCAGAATCGCCTAACTGCAAGGGTTGCAGGTCTGAACCACCCTTAATCTTGATGAGAGCAAGATCTGTTTTGGGATCACGGCCCACCACCTTTGCGTCGAATTCTTTTCCACTCGCAAGCTTCACCTTGATTTCGTCCGCATTTTCAACGACATGGTTGTTCGTTACGATATAACCCTCCCGATCAATGATGAACCCAGAACCAAGGCTCTTCTGCTGGAACCCTTCTAAAGGATCATCCCAACCAAATTTTGGACTAAAAAAATCTTCAAAAGGGTTCTGTTGTCCACGGGGGTTGCCAAAGAAATGACGAAAAACCCTGCCCCCGCTCTTCCCGTTTTTGACTGCCTGTATGTTCACAACACCATTGCGGACATTCTCCGCAATCTCTGTGAAGTTTCCCGGCACCATGATCGGAACACCGGTTGATTTCGATGGTGCTTTATCAGAATCTTTCATCGCCCGCGAAACCCCATATCCAAGCCCAACTATGAGAGCCAGGATTGCCAGCGTTACAAAAACCTTTTTAAATCTTCCCATCTGTTCCATATTCTTGCTCCTTGTTTTGTTGATCTTTAACCACCTACGGGCATAGTATAGAATGCTGAGATTACAGGAATATGATCTGAAGATTATCAAAATGTAATGTGGCAAGTACTAACCTTGGAGACGATAAAATAACAGCCTCCTGGTTTCTTCTGTTCTAAGATGTGGGGGGGCTGGTGTTGGGAAAGGTAACAATAAAGGTGCTTCCATTGCCAAAATCACTCGTAACACTTACGTCACCGCCGTGGGCACGGGCAATTGCCCTGGACAGACTAAGGCCAAGGCCTATACCCACTGTTGATCTGCTCTGATCTCCTCTGTAAAAACGTTCAAAAATATGAGGAAGTTCATCAGGTAATATACCAGCACCAGTATCATGCACAGATACTGTAACCTGCCCGGCAATATCCACTGAAGCATCAAGAGTAATTTTGCCACCTGTAGATGTGTATTTAATCGCATTGTCAAGGAGGTTTGAGATCATTCGCTGAATCATGTGGATATCACCTCTCATCAAAATTGTATGGGGGGCCTCACAGCGGAGCGTTAAACCTTTGTCTTCTGCACCGGGTGAGAATAACTCACAGGTATCTCTGACAAGGCGTGCTATATCCACATCTTGAAGAGAGGGCTTGTATACGCCTGACTCAGTTTTAGAGATCATAAGCATAGTGTTAATCATGTCGAGAAGGCGGTCACACTCTTCTATTGTGCTGGCAGCCATATTTTCATACTCTCCAATCGAGCGGCTGGTTGTCAGTGTTACCTCAGCAGTACCCCTTATTCTTGCAATAGGATTTTTCAGGTCATGGGCGATGTTATCAGCCATTTCTTTAACCTCTCTCACTAAAACCTGGATTCGATCAAGCATTTCATTGAATGTTCTTGCAAGTAAGTCTATCTCGTCGGATGAATCTCTGACCGGAACCCTTTCCTCAAGGGCTCCTGCAGATATTCTCCTCGCAGTTCTGGTCACTGCCTCCACTCCCGACACTGCTGTTTTCGCCATAAACCAACCAACCCCCACAGCTACAATGAATAAAAAAGCCATGGTGAAAATCAGAATGATCTCAAACACATCATGAAATCGCGAGTAGCCTTCCATAGACTCCCCTACCTGAATAGCTACGTTTGGACCAAGCATTGCGTAAAGAACCCGTACCCTCTTCTGACCTCGGTCAGGGATCGTAATCGTTTCAACGACATAGCTGGTTCCCTGAGCCAGTCGTTTAATTGCACTTAAATTGACAGTGATATCCTTCCAGTATGTCATGTTGGAAGAAAAAAAAGCCTGACCATCAGGATAAAGGAGGCGGAAGAATACCTTCCTTACACCCGCTGCCTGAGCTTCGATAACCATGGCTTTGCTTACCTCATCCGGACTTTCAGTGGACAATATTGCTGAAAACCTCCTTGCCTGTCCGATCAGTTCCTGATCAGTCCTGTCACGTATGATGGAGGTAATGAAAATATAAAAAAGGGCAAAGGCAATGCCAGTGGACAATGTAAAAATTGTTGCATACCAGAGGGTCAAACGAAAAGCAAGAGAATGTCTGGGGTTAAGGCGTGTCCTTAAGGGCATATCCTACCCCCCTGATTGTATGGATTAGTTTTCGATCAAAATCTCTGTCGATCTTATCTCGTAGTCTGCATATCCTTGCTTCGACCACATTGGTTTGGGGATCAAAACTGTAATCCCATACGTGCTCCATGATCATGGTCTTTGAAACCACTCGTCCTGCATTTCGCATCAGATATTCAAGCAAGGAAAATTCCATCGGCTGGAGTTCAATATGCCTATTCTTTCTTCTGACTTCGCGCGTAAGAAGATTCATGGAAAGATCACCGGTAGTAAGAGTGGTTGGCTCTGATACTCCACTGGCACGCCGGATAAGAGCCTGTACCCGGGCAAGGAGCTCAGAAAATGCAAAGGGTTTGGTGAGATAGTCATCACCTCCGGTCTGGAGGCCCTTCACTCGGTCATCTACAGAGTCTTTCGCACTCAGAATAATAACTGGTGTATGAATCTTTCTTTTCCGTAATTCTTCAATAAGGGATAACCCATCGCGTTTTGGGAGCATAATATCAACAATTGCTGTATCGTATGGTTCAGTCAGGGCAAGGCTGAGTCCTTCCTCGCCATCGGCCGCATGATCCACAGCATAACCGACTGCTTTTAGACCTTTCGCGATGAAGGATACTATTTTGATGTCATCTTCAACGAGTAGTATGCGCATTATCAATAAATCCTTCTGACACAAAAACCTGTCTATAAAATAGTGTCACCGGTAAATATATGCAACCTTCATAAAAAATACGAACAGGACGGCTGCACCGCTCTTGCAAGATGTCACTTCAGTAGAGGTTAAACTTTAGCGCAATATCCTCTGCAACTTCCCGAAAAGCTGTGGTATTAACAATCCCTTATCCTGTTATATTTGAAGTGTTAATTCTGAAGCCGGGGGTTTTGTCGTAGGTGTGCTTGATG
>MVQO01000171.1 GCA_002067585.1 Syntrophorhabdus sp. PtaB.Bin027 | reverse complement strand
GCTTTTCGTCTGCCTGCCCTTTATGAAATCCCACGGAAAGAGCTCGTCTTTGTTTCTCTCTCTATGAACATAGAAGTTAAGGTTCAGAGGGCTTTCCCTCATGACTTTGTTGAAGCTATCCCCTCTGGCAAGGCGAAGGATCACATCTCCCACCCTCCTGTCTCCTCTGGCAAGGATACCTTGGACAACGCTGTATTTCACTGACTCGTGGGTAAAGTAGGTGTTGCCCACTCGTGTTAACCCCTTTTTGATCCATGCAATCTTGCCTTTCAGCGCATCCATCTCTTCCATGGGCAGCCACTGGAATGGAGTAAATGCCTTGGGGACAAAGGGGCTCACATGTACTGTGATTGATCCCATAATACCTTTGGGCGCGCCAGTTTTAACCATAATATGATGGATATGCTTCACCATGCTGATAATGTCCTCAAGATCCTTCTTATCCTCACCGTAAAGTCCGATCATAAAATAAAGCTTTAGGTTAAATGGTTTAATGACAAGGATTGTTTCAAGTTTCTCATAGATTTCATCATCAGTCAGTGGTTTTCCGATAAACTTTCGCAAACGTTCGCTTCCCGCCTCAATGCCGAAGGTTAAGGTTTTTATTTCGTCTTGGATCAACTCGACCAGTTGTGTTGTGGTCTCATCCACTCTGAGGGATGGAAGGTGGATATGTTTTCCTTCTTTTTTCATGGCTTTAATAATATCCACCAGGCGGGGATGATAGGAGACACCGCCGCCGATTATTCCTATATCTTCGATATCTGGATGAAACCTCTCTACCCTATCATAGTTAAATGGATACATATTACCGAGAAGACAGAATGGGCACTGTGACGGACACCCCCGTGTACCTTCAACAAGGAACATGTTTGCAAACTCTGTCTCTCTTGTGATGATCGCAGACGAGCCAAGGTTTTTACCCCTGTAATTTTCGATAGTTATGAAATGGTGATGTGGCTTAAAATCCCCAATAGTTCCATCGGAAGCGTATGTCACATCCAAAGCGACTGGATTGTAGACCCACTTAAAACCGCTCAATGCCTGTATTACATCATGTCTATTCTTACCAGTTGTGTCCAAATATTTTTTCATGAATAAAGGCACTGTCGCCTCTATATCTCCAAGGATGAAAAGATCGATAAACTTGCTTACTGGTTCAGGGTTTGCCATCACACAAATGCCGCCTGCAACCACAATAGGGTCACCTTCCTTCCTCTCTGACGCCAAGACAGCTAATCTACTGCAATTCAAGATTTTTGGAATATTAACAAAATCGAGCTCAAAAGAAAGAGTTATAAAAACGAGGTCAAACGATGTGAGAGGTTTACCACTCTCGAAAGAACGCAACTGTTCTTTTTCATCAAAAAAACAGCGCTCGCACACAATATCTGAATGGCTGTTCAGAGTTGTGTACAAGATGTGGAGGGCAAGATTCGACATCCCTATGTAGTATGTGTTGGGGAAAACTAAGCACACAGGGATTTTACCGTGCCACCGCTTAGAGATAACGCCCTTTTCGTTGGCAAAACGTTGCCTTCGTATTAGGCGGTTTTCCTTACGAGGCTTTCGCTGTATCATAGAGCTTTGACAGAGAGTACGAGGAGGCAGAGAGTATAAAAATCAAGTGATAGCTAAATACATGTGGTGTTATAAAGAGCAATGCATTATTCAAAAACTTTTATTATCTTGCTCTTAACTCTGAATCCCCGGCTCTGCTTTCTTCTGCTTCTAACTTTTCATTTTTAACTGAGTCAGTCTGCTTGCTTCCTGAGGAATGTCGGTATATCGAGCCTATCATCATCTATGTCGATGTTGTCGCTTCTTGCTTTTATTTCCTTGTAGTCGATAGCGATCTTCTTTCTCTGGAAAGGGGGCACATTCTCATCCTCCACAAAAAGCTTCGACCGTGGAAAAGATTCAACATTGTCTGATTCAGATATGATCTGCTCCTCGAAGCCTGTTGCAATAACTGTTATTCTTACCGAGTCGTCCATGCTGTCGTCAAACACAAGCCCCCAGATTACCTTTGCATTTTCATGGGCTTGCTCCTGGATCAAAGTGGATGCTTCGTTTACCTCGGCCAGAGTAATGTCAGTATTTCCGGTCACATTGATCAGAACACCCCGTGCCCCATGGATCGAGATATCCTCTAAAAGGGGGCTTGATATTGCCTTTTGTGCAGCATCTCTTGCCCTGTTTTCTCCAGAAGCCATGCCAACGCCCATTATAGCCATACCCCGTTCAGCCATAATAGTCTTCACATCTGCAAAATCCACAACCACATAGCCTGAGCCCACAATCAGATCAGAAATACTGCGCACTGCATTGAGAAGCACTTCGTCCGCTTTAAAAAATGCCTCCATGACTGTCATATGTTTTCCGCCGATGGAGAGAAGACGCTGATTCGGGATAGTTATGAGTGAGTCTACAGAATTTCTCAACTGTGCAACGCCACGTTCTGCTTGCTCCATTCGAGCCCTCGCTTCAAATGCAAAGGGTTTTGTTGCTATGGCAACGGTTAGAGCACCCAATTCCTTTGAGATCTCTGCAATTACCGGTGACGCTCCTGTTCCTGTTCCGCCTCCCAATCCGCACGTCACAAAAACCATATCTGTTCCAGCCAGATGATCTCTTATCTTTTCAACATCCTCGAGTGCAGCCTTTTTCCCTACCTCAGGATCTGCTCCAGCCCCGAGACCCCGGGTGAGTTTTGAACCAATCTGTATCTTAACAGGTGCCTTGCACATACTAAGCGATTTCACGTCCGTATTGATAGCAACAAACTCAACACCCTGTACACCGGCTTCAACCATGTTATTCAACGCGTTGCATCCACCTCCGCCAACACCTACAACCTTTAATTTTGCCGAAAATCCGTTCGTTTCGTCCATGAAGAATACGTTGCTCACCCCACACCTCCTTAGAAAATTTCTTTAAACCAGTCTCTCATTCTATAGAGTAATTTTCTGCTATTCAAAAAATCTTTAAAACGTGTACCCTTCTTAAAACCATGCTTACGAACTCTTGAGTTTTTAAATCCATAAACAAGAAGCCCAACACCGGTGGCATATATTGGATTATTTACAACATCAACAAGGCCCCCGAGGCCTATGGGATAACCCCTCCTTGCAGGGAGGTTGAAAATGTTTTCTGCCAGCTCAGCAATTCCTTCAAGGTTTGCACATCCTCCAGTAATGACAACCCCAGAAGCAAGAAGCCGCTCAGCGCCGGACTTCTTGATCTCCTGGTAGATAAGAGAGGATATCTCCTCAACCCTTGGCTCGATGATATCGGCAAGGGTTTTTCTCATGAGTGTTCTGGGTTTTCTACCACCTACGCTTGGAACTTCTATCGTTTCATTGGCTCCTATCATATTTGCAAAGGCACATCCATATTTCTTTTTAATCTTTTCTGCCTCCTCAAGAGGGGTCCTGAGACCAATGGCAATGTCATTGGTTATATTGTTGCCACCGTACGGAAGAACTGAAGTAAACTTTATTGCACCGTTGATGAAGACAGCGATATCGCTCGTCCCTCCACCGATGTCAACAAGAGCAACCCCGATCTCTTTCTCTTCAGGCGTCAATGTCGCTTCTGATGAGGCAAGCTGTCCGAGAATGATGTCATCAACGTTCAACCCTGCAAGCTTGCAGCATTTAACAATATTTTGCGCAGAAGAAACGCTCCCTGTCACGATATGGGTCTTCACCTCAAGTCTGACCCCGGTAATGCCTATGGGATCTCTAATACCATCCTGATCGTCAATGATATATTCCTGAGGGATGACATGGATCAGTTCCCTGTCGGCAGGTATGGCAACCGCCTTTGCTGCATCGATGGCCCGTGCAACATCATCAGGCCTTACTTCCTTATCCTTGATAGCTACAACGCCATTACTGTTAAAGCTTTTTATATGGGCACCAGCTATCCCCACAAGGCAGGAATCAATCTTGATACCTGCCATGAGTTCTGCTTCCTCAACAGCTTTTTTAATGGAGTTGACGGTGCTGTCCATATTAACCACAACGCCTTTTCTCAAACCGGTAGAGGGGTGAGAGCCAATGCCAACAATGTTCACCTTGCCTTCAGTAATCTTGGCAACCACTACACATATCTTCGTAGTGCCTATATCCAGCCCGACAAGGAGTCCATCCTCTGTGACCATGCTAACCCTGCCTTTCCTTAATGATAGCACCTTTTTCGAACCTGGCGTCTATACACTTTATCAAAAAACCTCTCTGCTTTGCATCCTGTAAAACAGCCACTGCTTTCTTAAGTCTGCTCGTGTAATCTTCTTTTCCCAGAATTATTTCTACCCCATCATCACAACCACAGCCATAGATCGTGATGTTCCCTTCGCTGTATGCAACATCGGAGAGGTCATCCTTTTTTATAATGCCCTCTCGGAACCATTCATTGATTTGCCTGTACACAGCCTTTGCACCATTCTTGTCTTTGGCATTGATGACAATAAGACCCTTGCTGTCTTCCCTGGAAAAACCTCTAAAGGGCTCGCCATTGTCGTCAAGAACATGAAGCTGCCCTTCACTGTCTGCCCACAAGGCTGATGCCTTTTTCTCATCCACATCAATGACAAGTGAAAAAGGATAGACCCTCTTTATCCTCACTTCCCTCACGAAAGGGTGAGTAAGAATTGCATCCTTCATCTCTGAGATGTCTATCTTAAAGAGGCTATCTCTGAGAAATGGCGCCGCACGACCCATTATGTCATGATCCTTCAAGTGCTGAATCCCATTTACCTTGATATTTCTCAGAAAAAAGAGCGGTTCGTCTTTTGCAAAAACATAAATAACAGTAAGCATAGATATAACACACAGGGGGATAAGAAATAATGTGTAAAGGCTCTTTTTCATATCTTCAGTGATGCCTCCATGAGGATTGCTTCAACAAGCTCATCAAAGGTCCTCCCGAGGCTTTCCCATGCCTTGGGAACAAGGGAGGTTTCTGTCATTCCCGGAGAGGTATTGATATCAATAACCTTGGGAAGGTCATCATCTACCAGCATATCGATGCGGACGCACCCGGCAAGTTCGAATGCCTTATATACCTCCATGGCAATATCTCCAGCTTTTTTCGCAATGGTTATATCTATCTTTGCAGGCACTATGTATTCTGTCATTCCTTTTGTATACTTTGCTTCGAAATCATAGAATCCTGAACTGGGTTTGACCTGAACTACAGGAAGGGCTTCTCCGTTAACGATACCAACGGTTATCTCGTCGCCTTCAATGTATTTTTCTACCATCACTTTTTTATCAAACATACGGGCCTTTTTTATCGCTGCCATCACTTCCTTCTGTTTTTTTACTATTGATATACCAATAGTAGAACCTTCATTAGCCGGTTTCACTATAAAAGGTAGTGGAAAATGAACCGTACCTCCATCTTCTGCCTGTGTGTAAGCCGGGGATGGTATGCCCATACTTTCAAACATCATTTTCATAACAACTTTATCCATGGCCATGGCAGATCCAAGGACTCCTGAACCGGTGTAAGGTATCCCCATGATTTCAAGCAAACCCTGAACTGACCCATCCTCTCCCCACCTGCCATGGAGTGCGATAAATGCAGCGCCGATATGTTTGCGCTTCAATTTGATGGCAAGATCAGGATCAACATCAATGGCGGTCACGTTGTAACCACGCCTCTTGAGTCCCTGAATAACTGCTTTGCCGCTCTTGAAAGAAATATCCCGTTCTGAAGATCTTCCTCCCATGAGCACCCCTACTCTCTGTGCTTTTAGAACCTCCCTATCCATTGAACCCCCAGAATTCGACTTCCTCTTCAAGGGTTATGCCTGACTGTTCAAAAACCTCTTGTTTTATCTTATCTATAAGTAACTTCACGTCCTGAGCTGTTGCCCCTCCTGCATTAACAATAAAATTTGCATGTTTATTTGAAACCATGGCTCCACCAACAGAGGTTCCTTTCAGGCCAGCTTTTTCAATAAATTTCCAGGCAGGTTTACCTTCAACGCTTTTGAACACAGAACCTGCAGAGGGAAAATCCATAGGATGCCTCTTTTTTCGCTCACCGTAAACATATTCCATATCTTTCCAGATCTCATTTTTATCTCTGTTCTGCAAACAAAACCAGGCTGCAAGGACACATTCGGATGGTCCTATCCGTGATTCTCGATACCCAAACCTCATTTCACTCTTCAGGTAAGAGACAATCTTTCCCTTTTTATCAACAATACGAACACTCTCCAACAAATCCGATATTCTCGAACCGAAACTTCCTGCATTCATTTTGATACCGCCCCCTATGGTACCTGGTATCCAATAAAGCCTTTCAAGGCCAGACAAACCATGACGTGCACTATTGACAATAAAACCCTTGAGCGATGCTCCCCCTGACACTTGCGCAATAGCACCGTTGTTCTTTTTTTTGTATGCCACACGTTGCATTCTGGTTGTCCTTATCACTACCTCTCGAAGCCCCCTGTCATGGACAATGATATTTGTTCCATTCCCAAGGAATCGATACTTGACACCCTCCTCCCATGCCACCTGTAAAATTGTCACCAAATCCTCTTCGTCGCAGGGGTAGATCAGATAACTGACAGGCCCACCAACCCTCATGGATGTGTACCTTTTCATTGAAACGTCCTTCAGAATCGATCCTCTTATCCCTGCCCACTCCACGCTGCCTTTAACCTTTCCTCTATCCTGCAAATGTCACCGGCGCCTAGGGTAATCACGACATCTCCCTCCCGGGCCATGCCAAGCACTACCTCTGCGGCATCTTCCTTGCTAGCAGCAAACATCACATTTTTGTGGCCGCTTGCCCTGATGGTTTCTGAAAGCCCCTGCCCGTCAACCCCTTCAATCTTCTCTTCTGAAGCTGCATATATTTCAGTCACAATAAGAACATCGGCCTCGTTAAAAGAAGTTGCAAATTCTTCCATGAGTGCTTTTGTCCGTGTATATCGGTGAGGCTGAAAAACCACAACAATCCGTCCCTTCCACATCTGCCGAACAGCAGCAAGAGT
>MVQO01000170.1 GCA_002067585.1 Syntrophorhabdus sp. PtaB.Bin027 | reverse complement strand
TGTCACTGATCCACATTACAGCTTATCCCACCCCTTGTCACATCGTTTCCATGTGTTCACCGTGGCGGGGTCTTTTGAAGATTAGGAGCAAGGGTAGGGTTGCAACGAGCATTATGCTCATAAGCCAGAAGGTGTCGTTGAATGCGATCATGCTTGCCTGCTTTATGAGATTGCGGTATATGGACCCGTCCGCAGCCATTTTAGCCATGGTGTCTGTAAAGCCCAGGGTGTGGAAAAATGCTTTCAGTTTTTCCACTGCAATCTGGTAAGGCATGTCAAAGGGGGTCAAATGGCTCACAAGGTTTGACTGGTGAAACTGAGCCCTTCGTGCAAGGACCGTAGACACAAAGGCAATCCCAAAGCTCCCGCCAAGATTCCTTATGAGATTGAACAGAGCGGTTGCATTGCCCATCCCTTCTTTTTTTATGATGGAGAGTGAAAGATTCGTAAGGGGAATAAAAATGAATCCCATGCCAAACCCGAGGATAATCCTTGGCCACATGACTGTTATGAAATCAGCGGATAGGTTAAACTGAGACATCATATAGGTTGACAGGGCTGCTGTGGAGATGCCAAAAGCAAGGATCCACTTTGGATTGATCCTTGTCACCAGTCGTCCCGCAATGGAAAGGGCAATGATCGAGGAAAACCCGCCGGGACCCAACACAAGGCCCGCAAGCGTCGCTGTATACCCCATAAGCGTCTGGAGATAGATGGGAAGTAAAACTATGCTTCCGAAGAGGTTGAAAAAAGCAAAAAACATAATAACATTTCCGGTTGCAAAAGAGATGTTCCTGAACACCCTCAGGTCAATAACCGGTTCTTTTGTCCGCAGCTCCACAATAAGAAAAAGAGCAAGAGACACCACCGATATGATGGTGAGCCAGCTGATCATGGAGGATTCAAACCAGTCCTCTCTCTGACCACGGTCAAGAATTATCTGAAGGCATCCGAGGCCAAGAGCCACCAGCAGAAGACCGGGATAATCGAGCTTCATCCTGGTTTTCTTCATGTATGGGGGGTCCTTGATAACTAACATGGTCATGAATATGGAAATGATGCCAACGGGTATGTTGATAAAAAATATCCAGTGCCACGACCAGTAATCCGTAATAACGCCTCCGAGGACAGGTCCGGCTATAGGTCCGAACATGATCCCGATCCCAAAAACAGCCATGGCAACACCGTGCAGGCGTGGGGGAAAAGTCTCAAGGAGAATGGATTGCGAAATAGGCTGAAGGGCTCCTCCGCCCAGGCCCTGAAAAATCCTGAAAACAATAAGGCTCTGGATGTTCCAGGCCATCCCGCACAAAAGGGAGCTAACTGTGAAAAGGGCAATGGAAAAAGTGAGATAGACTTTTCTTCCGAAATATCTGCTCAACCACCCTGTAATGGGTATGATAATTGCGTTTGAAACAAGGTACATGGTGATGGCCCAGGTGGCTTCATCAATACCAGCAGACAGGCTTCCACGGATATGATCAAGGGCAACATTCACCACTGACATATCGATTATCTCGATAAGAGTGGGCAACATGACAGTTACCGCGACAA
Organism: Syntrophorhabdus sp. PtaB.Bin027; assembly: GCA_002067585.1. Taxonomy (GTDB): domain Bacteria; phylum Desulfobacterota; class Syntrophorhabdia; order Syntrophorhabdales; family Syntrophorhabdaceae; genus Syntrophorhabdus. The sequence goes on along the minus strand of MVQO01000170.1, from coordinate 3,385 downwards.
GCCATCTGTTCATTAGCGGATGTACACAGTTGGTACAACAGACATGCCAATACGGAGAATGTTCTCCCTGTTGGCATCTGTGTCGAGCACAATTTTTACAGGTATCCTCTGGACGACCTTCACAAAGTTACCTGTGGCGTTCTCAGGAGGGAAAAGGGAAAAGATAGCACCTGTCCCTGCCATGATGCTCTCAACTACACCGCTTAGTTTTGCATTTGGATGAGCGTCTACAGAAATCTTCACCTTTTGTCCGGGCCTGATTTTTTGGAGCTGAGTCTCTTTGTAATTCGCTACAATCCAGAGGTCATCGAGAGCCACCACAGCAAGAAGCGGCTGCCCAGCACTGACCTGGTTCCCCACTTCCACCGACTTTTTTGTCACATACCCGTCTGAAGGAGCAACAATCTTTGTATAGCTTTTGTTGAGGTCAGCAGCCTCAACCATGGTCTGCCTCTGTTTGATTGCTGCGCTCTGAGTCCTGATGACAGCTTCAGCCTGCTTCATCAGAGAGACCTGCGCAGCGAGTGAGGCTTCGAGGCGCTTTACCTGTTCCCGTGCAGTTTTGAGCTGAGCCTCTGCAACATCCAGCCCTGTCTTTGTCTTCTCAAATCTTTCACGGGAAATCGCCTCATTCCTGAAGAGGTTCTCTGCCCGATTCATGTCTATACCTGCCTGTCGTGCAGTTGCTTCATGCAGTTCTTCATTTGCCCTTGCCGAGTTAACAGCAGCTTTCATCTCTTCTACCTGTTTTTTAGCAGCGTCCAGCTTACTTTCTGCCTCAAAAAGCCTTGTCTTTTCCGTGTCCAGGGCTGTTAATGCCTCTTTTACCCTGATATCATAGTCTATTTCATCGATCTCAACGAGAATATCGCCCTTTTTAACAGCCTGGTTATCCCCAACCCGCACGGTTTTAACCGTACCCGCAATCTTTGACGCTATGGTATGCACTCTCCCCTCAACAAAAGCATCATCTGTTGAGACACGGGTCGCCCTGTAGTACAGATAGCCGGCAACGATAATGCATATCAGGATACAGCCGATGATACCCCCGATTATGAGGGACCTCTTTTTTCTCTCGTTATTGACAGTGTTCGCTGACTCTTCCATTCAGTTCTTTATATACCTCCACAAGATCCCTGCCCATTGCATGGATCAGGTTTGCCTCTGCCCTGAGCAGCTCGTATTGCGACCGGTAATGGTTTGTCTCAGCCACAGTAAGAAGTGTAATGGCATCTACCACATCTGTCGCTGTTCCCTCGCCTTCTCTGTATTTCACTCTGTTGATGCGCAGATTCTCTTCGGCCTGGGATGTGGCGTCTTTTGTTACCCTGACCTTCTCGCGGGCGCTGGTAAGTTCCAGGTAATACCGTTCCACCTCGAACCTTATGTCGTCGATCAGCTTCCGACGCTCAATGGTCAGCTTATCCTTTTCCCGCCTGATCTTGTCAAGCCCGGCCAATGTTGCGCCTCCACTGAACAGATTAATGCTCATTCCACCCATAACAGACCAGGAACCATCGTAAAGGGCATATTTATTACGAAGATAATTATACCCCCCTTCCACGAAAAACCTGGGATAATACTCAGCCTTTTTCGCTACTTCCTCAAATTTAATAGCATCGACTGTCACATCAACCATACGTATTTCGTATCGGTCTTTCTCAGCCTTTGCCATGGCCCAATTTAGATCTATGGGTGGCTCCGGTGCTCTTACTGGTATTTCTTCTGGATCCAACACAGAAGACAGCGGTCTGCCGAGCATTGTGTTCAGTCTTGAAGCAGTTATTTTTCGTATATTTTTTGCTGCGAGGAGTTTTTGTCTGGCATCGGAAAGCCTCACATCTGCCTGGAGAAGATCATTTTTTGTGATAACACCCTCGGTGTAGAGATTTTTAGCCATTGTGAGATGGGCACTGAGCATTTCTGTCTCTTTTTCCGACACGGTGATCATTTTTTCTGACTCAAGGAGATCAAAATAACCAAGGGCAAACGACAGGGCCACATAATTTCTTGTTCTTTTATATTCAAGGTGTCGCGCTTCCTGAATTTTTTTGCTTGCCTCATAGATGGACAGGACGCCTTTGAAGTCCCAGAGAAGCTGTTGGGCTCTTAATGAGAATGCGTAAAAATCCTGCTGTTGTGTGTAGGCAGACTGCCCCTGGATTTGAGTCCCCTGCTGCTTCTCGTTGTAATTTTGTGAATAGGTCCCATACACGTGAGGTAAAAGTCCTGATCTTGCAATCAGGGTGTCCGATTCTGAAATCAGCTCATCCTGCTTTCTGATCTTTACAAGCATATTGTCTTCTGTGACCATCCTGATGCCATCAGAAAGGGTCAACCTTTCTGCATGGGCTGCAAAAAAGGGAATGAATGTAACAGACAGGATAACAGCTGCAGACAAAAATGTGCGAAGCGAGAGGGTCATATTGGATATCCTCAACAGTTAAAAAACTCAAACAATGTATACTGTTGCAGGGGGTCTTGTCAATCACAGATAGACTGAGGAGGGTGGCCCGGAAACCTGAACCATATTTACACAGGTCGTCTGAATGTGTTCTTTATATATAGTGAAAAAGATTGCAGTTGATATCGACAATATCCTCTGGGATTTTTCTCCTGTTTTTTGGGAGCGGCTCCGGAGAATTAATCCGGATATAATTCCTCCCACTGTATGGAACAGATGGGACTTCTGGCACCAATACGTTACGACGAAACAACTGTATGGCGCAATAAAAGAGATACATCTGGAACAGGAAAAATTCAGGCCTTTCGATGATGCATCTCTTTTTCTCTCGTCCCTGAGGGATATGGGTTTCTACATCATCATTGCAAGCCACCGCGAGAAAGGAACTATCGAACCCACAGAGCGTTGGCTTGGCATGTACAGGCTTGTTTATGATGAAATTCACCTGAGCAGTGATAAATCAGTGCTTTTCAACGATTTGTGTGCAGTGGTTGACGACAGCCCGTCGGTTCTGGATAAGGCGAAAGCCGCCGGCATTGTGAGGGCTGGGTTGCGCTGCCCCTGGAACAAAGATACCGATCATCCTCTTTTTGATACACTGCCTGAAATTCTCTCATATCTCAAATCAGTGTGCAATACAGCTCATGGCTGACAACTGTAAGAACGCTTCCAAAGTTGTTGCTGCTTATTGCCCATTGGATATCTCCTATTGTATAGACTTTTTCTTTTAACTTTTCATTTTTCACTTCTTACTTCTTTTCCCGCTCGACCTGCCCTTCCCGCCGACCGGCTCAGTGAACACATTTAGCTATTGACAAGAGGAATCCTTACAGCAATAATTTAGGTGGTATAATGGAGACACAATGTTGGCCCATCAGGGCGAGGGGGTCACAATGATGAACATGAAAATCGCAAGAATAG
>MVQO01000169.1 GCA_002067585.1 Syntrophorhabdus sp. PtaB.Bin027 | reverse complement strand
TCCATGGCTGACTCAAGGGCAAAAGTGACCTGAGGTGGACCAGCGCCCCGTGCTGCACCTCCGGCAGGATTGTTCGTATAGACGAGTTTGCCCATTGCATTGACATTCGGGATGTTATACGAGCCGGAGAGCATCCACATAGCACGCATTATGACGTATATTCCGATAATCTGGTAAGCTCCATTGTCAACAATGTAATCGATGGTGAAGGCGGTCAACTTCCCGTTTTCGTCTGCGGCAAGTTTAACCTTCATGTCAAAGGGGTGGCGTTTATTGGTGAGAAGCATGGATTCCGCAATGCTTGGTATATATCGCACCGGGCGTTGAAGGTGAAGTGCTGCTGCGGCGGAAATACCTTCAGTCGTAATTGCTGCTTTTATCCCGAACTGCCCGCCGCTGTATGCTTCCTCGTATCGGATGTTCTCATAGCCGAGCGCTTCCTGCAGGTTGGTCATAACGCCGTGGATTTGAATGCTTCGTCCCACGACCACCAACTGGGCATCTTCCCCCTCACCCTCCATGTATGCGACTGTGGCCTCCGGTTCCAGCGGTGCCTGATGGTTTATCTGAGTGGTAAAGCTGGCTTCGACCACAGCAGCCGATTCTGCAATGGCCTTTTCAGCATCACCCTTTATCTGGGGCTGGACAAAGCAAAGGTTGGGCCACTCCTTGTGAATCTGGATGGCGCCTTCAGCCATAGCTTCCTGGGGACTCCTCAGAATCGGCAGCGGTTCATAGGTTACTTTGACAGCCTCTGCAGCGGCAATGGCCTGCTGTTTGGTCTGGGCAGCAACAATCGCAATGGGATCTCCCAGACATTGGACCTTGTCTTTGCAGAGTATTGGCTCGTCAGGGAAGATGATTACAATTCGGTTGGTGCCCTTGATGTGGTTCGCAGTTATGACGCCGACAACACCTGGCATCTTCTCAGCCTTTGATGTATCGATGGAAACAATGTTCGCATGGTGTTCGGTGCTTCTCACCACTGCAAGCTCCAAAGCATCCTGAAGCTTGATGTCCGCAGAAAAAGGTGCCACACCACATGCTTTTAGCATGGCCGAAGGTCGTGGATGGGAAACACCAATCTTTGGACCATTAGGATCAGGCCTGACCGCCCCGGGTGTGGTCTCCCCGCGGATAAAGCGAGCAGCTAATTGAACTGCCTCGATTATTTTGATGTAACCGGTGCAGCGGCAAAGATTGTGCTCAAGAGCCTTTTTTATCTCCTCGACATTGGGATTTGGATTGCGATCAAGCAGGGCCTTTGTTGCCATGATCATCCCCGGTGTACAGAATCCACACTGTACAGCGCCTGAAAGGACGTATGCCTCTTGAATCAGATGGGGATTTTCTGGTGTACCCAGACCTTCAATAGTTATCACTTCTGCGCCATCGAGGTTTGCAACCTTTTGAAGACAGGAGCGAACAGCTTGACCATTCACAATAACAGTACAGGCACCACACTGCCCCTTGCGATCGCATGACTGTTTCGCACCGGTCAGAAGCATGTCTTCTCTCAATAAATCGAGCAAGACACGATCGGGTTCAACGACAAATTGGTGCAATTTTCCATTGATTTTCATTACTACTTTTTTCATCAGTGCCCCTCCTTTCTTATGTTTGTAGATTCAAGGTTCTTGAATCTTACAAAGAATAGCATTCATAGTGCCGTCATCTTTTTGCAGGCTAAATTGTTTCCATGTTCGTCATAGGGCAAATAAAAACCTCCTTTGCCTCTCATCAGGCAAAGGAGGCTCCATCACCCCCCAACATACGAGCTATCGTAATATCCCAGGGTCCTAAAATCACCAGGCTCTAATGACTGACTATACCTGAGTTATCCGAACAATGTCAAGAAAAAAAGAAATATCAAAACAAATATGAACAATATAAATATAATAAATACAAAAAACATAGATAAACACTATAATGCGAATCAGAATGACTGGTTTGAAATATCCTGTGTTGAATCCTGATAATTCAAGCGAGGGGATGATATTGGTTAAAATGTATGTTCCTGTCAGATCTTAAAACGAATGGGGAGTAAACATCCTACACCTGACAGAAAACCCCTGATATGGGCACCGTGAGTCCGGGCAATACACACAGATATCACATATTCCTCCAACGGGGGCAGGATGTTTATTTTTCTGTACTCACCAACTGTCGCATGTTTTTTTATCTTTCTATAGCTACTGCACAGGCCTTGTATTCTGCTGTAAATGTCACAGGATCATACACGGCATTGGTCAGCCAGTTGGCACATGCATCTCTGAAATGAAAGGCCATCCAGACCATGCCGGGGGGTACCTCTGGAGTCACCCTTGCTTTAACTGTCACGTTACCTCTCCGGGATCTGACTTTTATGTATTCCCCATCTTGAATACCAAGTTTCTGTGCATCAGCCAGAGAAATATCTGCTGTTTCCTCTGACAGAAGAAAATCGAGCCCTGTTCGGCCGGTTTGGGTCCGCGTATGATAATGGAAAAGGCGGCGCCCTGTACTCAGGACAAAAGGGTACTCTTCGTCTGGTACTTCTGCTGGCGGCTTCCAATCAACAGGACTGAATATGCCTTTGCCGTGGGTGAACACCCCATATTTGTGCAGGAACTGTGTGCCCGGGTGATCTATGTTGGGGCAAGGCCACTGAAGGCCATCTTTTTCTATTCGATTGTATTTTATACCACCGAATGCAGGAGCCAGAACTGAGACTTCATTGTCCCATATATCCTGTGAGCTATTGGATTGCCATTCCTGGCCCATGCGCCTGGCAAGCTCTTTGAAGATCCACCAGTTGGGTTTGGCTTGGCCAGGCGGGTTTTTAACCTTGCGTACCCGGCTTATGCGCCGTTCACTGCAGCTAAATGTTCCATCATCCTCGCTCCATGCAGCAGCAGGAAAGACTACATGGGCGAAGCGGGTGGTCTCGGTTGGGAAAATATCCTGACACACGAGGAATTCTGCAGAAGCAAGTTCATGTTCGGTTTTATGAATGTCAGGCTCAGTGTTTGCAAGGTTTTCTCCAAAAATATAAAAGGCGCGAATCTTTTTCGTGACCAGCCCCTCCATCATCTGGGACATCATCAGGCCATTCTGATCAGGCAGATTCTTAACCCCCCATGCCTTGGCAAACTTTGCCCTTACAGATTCATCGATTACTTTCTGGTATCCAGGGAACACATTGGGTAGTGCCCCCATATCACAGGCGCCCTGAACGTTATTTTGGCCTCGCAGAGGATTTACTCCTCCTGAGGGGACTCCCATATTTCCCAAGAGTAACTGAAGGTTCGCTGTGCTTAAAACATTGTCCGTTCCAGTTGTATGTTCTGTAATGCCGAGAGTGTAGCAGAGCATGGCAGGCTTTATTTCAGCAAGCATATGGGCTGCCTGTCGAATTGTTTCGGCATCAACACCAGAGATAGCAGAGGCCCGCTCTAGAGGGTATTCGAGTATTTTTGCCCTGAAGACTTCAAAATTGTCGCAGTTGTTCTGTACAAAATCCTTATCGTACAACTCTTCAGTGATCAGGACGTTCATGAGGCCATTCAAAAAGGCGATATCAGTGCCAACTTTAATCTGGCAGTGAATATCAGCAAGGCCTGCGAGTTCGTGTTTTCGAGGATCCACCACAATAAGTTTTGCACCTTTCCGGAGCGCATTTTTTAAAAATGTGGCAGCCACGGGATGGGCTTCTGTCATGTTTGTTCCAATACAGAGGAACATTTTTGCATCAGCAAACTCTCCGAATGAATTTGTCATAGCTCCAGAACCAAATGATTGCGCCAGACCGGCGACAGTGGGGGCGTGTCAGGTACGGGCGCAGTGATCAATATTGTTAGTGCCGATCACTGCTCGAAAGAGTTTTTGCATCTGGTATGAATCTTCATTAATGCTGCGTGCGCAACTGACGCCTGCAATTGCATCAGGACCACTTTCTGAGATGATCTGTTTGAATTTTGATGCGACGAGGTCCAGGGCTTCGTCCCAGGAAGCTTCACGAAAGGCGCCATTTTCTTTGATAAGCGGTGTCTTTAACCTATCCTCGGAATAGATAAAATCGTAACCAAACCTCCCTTTTACACAAAGACGTCCTTTGTTAGGTGACCCATCTTCCACGGCTGAGACATAGGCAATCTGATCTCCTTTCATGTGCAGGTTAAGCTGACAGCCAACTCCACAATAGGGACAGGTAGTCCGTACTTTTTGTAACTCCCAATGACGTCCCTTGCCCACGGCTTTTTTCGGCACCAGAGCTCCTACAGGGCATGCCTGCACGCACTGCCCGCAAAAAACACAGTTGCTGTCCTGCAAGGTGCCGTCATATGCCGTGGCTATTTTTGTGTCAAAACCGCGATTGATGTTTTTGATGGCAACGATCCCCTGAATTTCATCACAAACCCGAACACATCTCTGACATAAAATACACTTATTGTAATCCCTGATAATAAAGGGATTGGAGGAGTCTATGGGATACTTGTGTCGATCTCCTTCATCCTCGCGCGGATTCGTCACTCCCAACTCGTAGGCCAGGTCCTGTAATGTGCAATCCCCTGTCTTCTCACATGTCATACAATCAAGGGGGTGACATGAGACAAGAAGCTGCACAACAAACCGACGGGCATCTATCACGCGTTTACTGTTGGTCTTTATGTTCATCCCCTCCATTACAGGAGCTGTGCAGGCAGCGACCAGAGCTGGCGACCTTTCAACCTCCACCAGGCATATTCTGCATGCTCCAAAAGGAGGCAGCCCTGGCATATAGCACAGAGTTGGGATGTTTATCCCATTTGCTCTTGCTACTTCCAAGATTGTCTGACCGGGTTCAGCTTCATAAACGGTTCCATCCAAGGTAATCTTCATCCACGCTCCTCCTTTGTTTCCGCACGAAAATTATGCAGAATCAGGTATTAT
>MVQO01000168.1 GCA_002067585.1 Syntrophorhabdus sp. PtaB.Bin027 | reverse complement strand
TACCGAGTACCAGACCACATCACTTTCCCACCTGAGAACAAGATTGCAGGCATTTTTTGAATCCTTGAAAGGGGGTCCCCTATGAGCGAAAAATTAACTTCGAGACAGTTATCAAAGAAGATTACCGAGGAATACATGGAAGAGGCCTTCCATGCCCACGAGAAGGGAAAACTTATCGGCTACTCCACAGCTATTTCACCAGTGGAACTCTTCGTTGCCCATGATATTATTCCCATTTATCCTGAAAACCACTCTGTAGCAAACCTGACTGCAAAGAAAGGCGTTGAGCTGTGCTCGGTCGTTGAAGGTATGGGATATACAAGCCACCTCTGCGCTTATGCGCGAAGCGACTTTGGCTATCGAAAGACAGGTTTAACAGTCACCAAGGGAATACCCGAACCAGACTTGTTCCTTGCCTGCAATGCCCAGTGCTTCACCCTAACAAAATGGTTCCAGGTTCTCTCAAGAGAAGGCGGTGCGCCTGTTTTTGTTTTTGACACACCTGAATATGTGATGGACAAGAAGGCGCGAGAAGAAATCGTTAAATACTGCGTCCTTCAGCTCAAAGAGCTGATCAGTTTCCTTGAAGAAGTGACAAAGAAGAAATTTGATTATGACCGGCTGAAGGAGGTCATGAAATATTCGGCCCAGTCGAGCATTCTTTACAGAAAGTTCCTCGATATGGCACAGTACAAGCCGTCTCCCATCAGTATTTTTGATGCACTCATCGGTATGGCTATCGCTGTGTACAGAAGGGGCACACAGGAATGCGTAGATTACTATCAGACTCTCTGCGATGAGATTCAGGCTAAAGTGGATCAGGGAATTGGCGTACTTCCGAAAGACAAAGAAAAGTATCGTCTGTACTGGGAAAATCTCCCGGTGTGGTTCAAATTTAGTGATCACGCAAAACTCCTGGGTTCTTACGGCGGGGTAATTCTCACATCTCTCTATGTTCACGCCTGGAGCTTTGAGTTTGATCTTGACAAAGATCCGCTTTTGACCCTGGCGGAAAACTATGTTTCGAGATTTTCCAATTCTACCATCGAGGACCGTGCTGATATGGCCATGGACCTCTTTAAGAAGTACGATATGAACGGTATGATCATGTTTATGAATAGGAGTTGCAAGGCAGTGTCATTTGCAGTGCCTACCCTGAAAGATATCCTCACAAAGAGAACCGGAATTCCTGCTCTTGTATTTGAGAGCGACATGGGTGACCAGCGGTTCTATGCAGAGTCGCAGGTGAGGACCCGTATCGAAGCCTACTTCGAAACGCTGGACAGGCTCCAGGCGTCAAAATCAGTTGCATAGTTGCACAAACAGTGCAAACCAGGACCCCGGATGAAAACATCCGGGGTTTTTAATGAAATTCAGACTTCAATTTATTACTACGAATTTCCCGGATGGATGAGGAGCAGATAGGCTTTTCCCCTCAAAAAAGAAGCTAAGAATATGAAAATCAAGAAGATGAGAAAAGTCAATATGATGCTATTCTTAACTTCTCAGTTTCTACTATCGCCATCTCTCGACGTTTTGTTCAGAAAAGAATGACCTGATTCCTTCATATCCTTGGTATAAATCGTTTTAGTTCAAACCTGTCACAATACTTTTTCTTCATGTTCTTGGCTACATCTGTAAGCCTTTCTACAAGACACACAAGAAGGATTTCCACTTAGCCAGTGTATGCAATTTTATTGTTTGGAGGAGCACGGAAACCTTCAAGGGAAAGAGGGGCCGTGATGGTTTCCGTGCAAGTATATCAGGTGGTTATATCGCTGTGTGACTCCATGGATGAGTTATGCTATTCTCCCTTCATCATTGCAGCTATATCTTCCTGTACACTACCGATAGGTTTGATATTAAATTTCTCCACCAGGACCTTAGCTACGTTGGGTGAAAGGAACGCTGGCAGAGTAGGCCCTAAGCGGATACCCTTGACACCGAGGTAGAGCAATGCAAGCAATACGGCCACTGCTTTTTGTTCATACCAGGCAATGTCATATGATATGGGAAGTTCATTAATGTCTTTCAGTCCAAAGACTTCTTTGAGCTTAAGGGCGATCACGGCCAGAGAGTAAGAATCATTACATTGCCCTGCATCAAGTACGCGGGGGATGCCTCCGATGTCGCCCAGGGCTAGCTTATTATAACGGTATTTAGCACATCCAGCCGTAAGGATTACGGTGTTTCTTGGCAGGTTTTCGGCTACTTCGGTAAAATAACCCCGGGTTTTTTGACGACCATCGCATCCTGCCATTACGACAAAGCGCTGAATAGCTCCTGATTTAACTGCATCTATGACTTTATCTGCGAGAGCCAAAACCTGGTTATGGGCAAACCCACCGATAATTTTCCCTGACTCGATTTCTTTCGGTGACTGACATGTTTTTGCGAGTGCCACAACAGAAGAGAAATCTTTGGCACCACCTTCAGGTCTCTCTGGTATATGTCTCGCCCCGGGATAGTTGACCACACCCGTTGTAAAAAGCCTTTCCAAGTATGAATTATCCTTTTTTATGGGGATCAAGCAATTGGTGGTAAGTATGATGGGACCATTGAAAGACTCAAATTCATCGTTTTGATGCCACCAGGAACCACCGTAATTACCGACAAAATTGGTATACTTTTTGAAAGCCGGATAGTAGTTGGCAGGCAGCATTTCTCCATGGGTGTATACATCAACACCTGTTCCCTGCGTTTGCTTGAGGAGTTCCTCCATGTCTTTCAGGTCGTGTCCTGATATGAGAATTCCAGGATTTTTTCCAACTCCGATATTGACTTCCGTGATCTCAGGATTTCCGTACGCTGATGTGTTGGCTTTATCGAGAAGTGCCATAGTATTTACAGCGGTTTCCCCGGCCTTCATAACCATGGCAATCATCTGATCCATTGAAAGGTCTTTGGTAGTGGATGCAAGGGCCTCCATGAGGAAACCATAGATATCATCCGTCTCATGGCCAAGGACTGCCGCGTGATCAGCATAAGCAGCTATTCCTTTACAGCCGATAATGAGTAGTTCTCGCAGAGAGCGAACATCTTCGTTCTGGGCAGCGGTAATGCGCACCTCATCGGACATCGCCTTGGCCACAATCTTTTCCTTGTCATTGGATGCCCAGGTAGCACAATCTGGAAGTGAGCCGGCAATGGCAGCCCCGGCCTTCTCTCTGATCTCATCGCGAACTTTGAGTGCTTCCCTGATACGTTCAATTATGACATCATCATCCCAGGCCACATTGGTAATAGTGGTAAAAAGTGCCTTGCAAATGAAACGGGCAGCTTTTTTATCTAAAACACCGCTTTCCTTTGCTTTTTCACCGTAGATGGCTATCCCTTTACATATATAGATGAGCAGATCCTGGAGATTAGCAGTTACTTCGGGCTTGCCGCATACGCCTTTTACGGTACAGCCTGTGTTTTTTGCGGTTTCCTGACATTGAAAACAAAACATAGTGTCCCTCCTATTTATTGTGGTTTATAAAAACATACCAACCTTGAAAAATGAAAAGCACATGAGTAAATGAAAAGGAATCATAGTACATTGTCAAACCAGGTTTAATTCCGAGTGCTTTTTGGTAATTGACTCGGCCAATCTTTCCAGTGCGGCAAAATCATCCTGAGACGGCAGTCCCTTGCAAAGCACCGGCTCCAGGACTTCAACTTTGAGGTTGGGAATCATACCTGCCAGTGTTTCCACTGTTTTTCCACCCCATCCATAGGATCCTATGATGGAAAGGAATTTTGTTGTTGGCCTTAGGGCATTTGCCAGAAATGCAGCGTATGCTGCCAGAGGATGGGGGCCTGCCAGCACTGTAGGTGTGCCGACAACTATCGTTGCAGCATCTACGAGAGCCATGGCCAATTTACCGATATCGGTCACGGTCAGGTTAAACAGTTCAACCCGAACACCATTTTTTACCAGTGCAGAAGCCAGATGGTCAACCATCAGCTTTGTACTCGAATGCATGGACACATAGGGTAAAGCGACTGTGTTCCGAGGAGGACCTGCGACCCATTCTCCATAGGCATCAATGATCCATGATGGCTGTGCGTAAATCTGCCCGTGACTTGGTGCAATCATTTTTATATCGTAAGCCTTTAACTTCTCGATATTTTTCTCAATAATACTCCGGAAAGGCATCATAATCTCGGCGAAATAACGTTTCGCTGCCTCATGCACCCGTCCCTTGTCAGTGACGAAAAGATCGCTTGTGGCGATATGAGAACCAAAAAAATCGCAGCTAAAGAGGATATGTCTTTCCTCCAGATACGTTACCATCGTTTCCGGCCAGTGAACCCAGGGTGTGTGAATGAATTTCAACGTCATATTTCCGAGGGATATCGTCTCCCCATCGGCTACGGTGAGAAAGGCGTTCTCAGGTAATTTAAGAAGATCTGCAAGCATTGTCTTGGCCTTTGGTGTTACAACCACCTTTGCCTGAGGATACTTTTCGAGAACACGGGGGATAGATCCGGAATGATCCTGTTCGGCATGATGGGAGACAATATAGTCAATCTTCGGCACTGCATCAAGTTGCATCATCAAGGTGTCAACCATCGGTGGGTCAACCGTGTCGAGTAAAGCAGTCTTCTGACTCCCCGCAAGCAGATATGCATTATACGTGGTACCATCAGGAAGAGGGATGAGGGAATCGAAGAGGCGTCTGTCCCAGTCAACAGCCCCCATCCAA
>MVQO01000167.1 GCA_002067585.1 Syntrophorhabdus sp. PtaB.Bin027 | reverse complement strand
TCGGGGCGTAGCGCAGTTTGGGAGCGCACTTGAATGGGGTTCAAGTGGTCGCTGGTTCAAATCCAGTCGCCCCGATTTGTTATTTTTGGCTTTCAGCAAATGCGGCTCATAAGTAGGTTTTGTTCCCCAATAAGTCGAAAGCTGAGAGCTAATCGCTGACAGCGGTCGGCTATCGGTGCAAAAAAAGCTGTAGCTTTTTCATCAACCTGCCGTGTTATGAAGTTTTTTTGCCAGAGGCTGAACGCTGATAGTGAGGTGTCTGTTGCTTATCCTGCTGACAAACGATGATGGTATTCATTCTGAAGGGCTTACGCTCCTTGCGAATAATCTGTCCCAAAAATACGACGTATTCACAGTTGCTCCTGAAAGGGAGAGAACATGCGTGGGGCATGCAATCACGCTTCATAAGCCTTTGCGCATTAGGGAGGTAGACCGGGGCATGTTTGCCACAAACGGAACACCCGTGGATTGTGTGTTTCTCGGAGTCAAAGCAGTCTTGAAAAGGGCACCTGATCTTATTATTTCCGGTATTAACAAAGGGCCAAACATGGGCCAGGATGTGAACTACTCTGGGACTGTTGCGGCAGCACAGGAGGGAGCTTTTCTTGGTATACCCTCTTTGGCTGTTTCATTAAATGCACGAAGAAACTTTTATTTTGCAGATGCGATCAAGATTGTACAGGCAATTATTGAGGTGGTAAAAGAGAACAACTTTCTGGAATCGACCTTCCTGAATATCAATGTTCCGAATGTTCCCTACAGCAAAATGAAGGGTTTTATGGTGACAAGACTTGGAAAAAGGATATATAATGATAAAGTGATTGAACGGACAGACCCACGGGGAGGAAAATACTACTGGATAGGCGGCAACGGCGAACAGTTTGAACTCATGGAGGGCTCTGATTTTTATGCCATAGAGCATGGTTTCGTTTCCATAACGCCATTAGGCCTGGATGTGACGAGTATTAAGTCAATAAGCAGGTTCCAAAAATATTTCAGGAGGGGATTATGAAAACAACATTATCGATTATCAAGGCGGATATTGGGAGCATAGGCGGCCACATAAAGCCAAGTGAACAACTTATGCAGCGGGTGAAGGATTTCTTAAAAAAAGGGTCCAAAGGACTTGTTAATGACTTTTTTGTTTGCCACACCGGTGATGATGTGGCAATTCTTTTTGCACATAGCCATGGCACAGGCTATGAGAAGCTTCATAAGCTGGCCTGGGACGCTTTCCTCGCAGGTACGGCAGTTGCCAAAGATCAGGGCCTTTATGGTGCTGGCCAGGACCTTCTGAAAGATTCTTTTTCCGGTAATGTGAAAGGTATGGGGCCTGCTGTTGCGGAAATGGAATTTGAGGAAAGACCAAATGAGCCCTTTGTATTCTTCGCTGCGGACAAAACAGATCCGGGCGCCTATAACCTACCTCTTTACCTGATGTTTGCAGACCCTATGTACAATTCAGGGTTGATCCTTTCCCCCAACATGGCAAAGGGCTTTAAGTTTGTTATCATGGACGTTAACTATACTGAAGGCGACAGGTTGATCGAACTGAATGCTCCTGAGGAGTTATATGACATTGCAGCGCTTCTCAGGGATAACGAGCGGTATGTGGTAGAATCAGTGTGGTCAAGAGAAACTGGGGACATAGCAGCGGTTGTGAGTACCACAAGACTCCACAATATTGCTGGAAAATATACAGGCAAGGATGACCCGGTCATGCTGGTAAGGGTCCAGGGCCCGTTCCCTGCAACAGGAGAGGCTCTTGCACCCTTTAACATCGGTCATTTCGTTGCGGGTTTTATGAGAGGAAGCCACAACGGCCCCTTAATGCCGGTCACCATGAACTCGCCTGTCTCATTCTTTGATGGACCACCGGTTGTTTGTGCCCTTGGTTTCTGTGTACATAAAGGTAAGCTTACCGAACCTGCAGATGCCTTTGACCATCCATATTGGGACTACATAAGGACTAAGGTTTCAAGGAAGGCAACAGACATCAGGGAACAGGGATTTGCAGGTCCTGCAATGCTTCCATACTCCGAGCTTGAATATGGTGGAATTGTTAAAAAAATGGAGAAGCTTGAGCCAAAGTTTAAAGTGAAAAAAGAGACAAAAGCAAAAAAGAAGAAATAAACTTTATTGCAGAATATCGTCTTTGACTACGTTGCACGTTGCAGGTTACCGGTTTCACTTGAAACATGTAACCTGCAACGATTTTTATATGGATTGAAACTGACATGAAGTTCTGTATTGAAAATTTTGGATGCCAGATGAATGATCACGATACAGAGAAGATGGTCCATCTTCTTTTATCGAAAGGCATGGAACGCATCCAGGATGTGAACAGAGCAGATATCGTAATTGTCAACACGTGCTGCATTAGGGAAAAGGCTGAGCAAAAGTTTTACAGCCTCATGGGCCGTTTAAGAAAAATAAAGCGAAAAAAAGGGACTATACTGGGCGTTACCGGTTGCATTGCCCAACAGGAGAAGGATGGCATTGGGGAGAAATTGCCCTTTATCGATTTTAGTTTAGGTCCTTCAAGCATTCACAGGTTAGGAGAGGCGGTGGACTGTGCAATCGCCGGGGAAAGACATCTATTCGATTTTTCTAACAATGGATGCATAGATTCACTCCTCATTAAACCAGGCACCAGGAGAGGTAAGATCAAGGCATATATAACGATAATGAAGGGGTGTAACAACTTCTGCAGTTACTGTGTTGTACCTTATGTAAGAGGGCGCGAAGTAAGCAGAAACAGTTCTGACATTTTACAGGAGATTGAAAACCTCGCACTGCTTGGCGTGAAAGAAGTGACTCTTCTGGGGCAAAATGTTAACTCGTACAATAAGGCAAGGGATGACCTCCCGTTTCCAGATCTTTTGAGATGTATTAATGATATAGACAGCATCGAAAGGATTCGATTTATAACATCCCATCCAAAAGACATGTCGTTGGAACTGATTGAATGTTTTGGTAGTCTGAGCAAACTCTGCGAGTCGATCCACCTGCCGTTTCAAGCGGGTTCTGACAGGATTTTAAAGCTAATGAACAGAGGATACACAATAGAAGAATATCGGAAAAAAATCTCGCTTCTCAGAGAGAGATGCCGGGACATTGCAATCACTGCTGACTGCATTGTTGGTTTCCCGGGGGAAAGTGAGGAAGACTTTGCCGGAACCCTGAATCTGGTTGAAGACATCAGGTTCGATGGCCTTTTTTCATTTGCCTATTCACCACGTAAGAATACTGTGGCAGCAACCCTGCCGGGATCAATACCAAGGGAGATAGCCCTTGAAAGACTTGCCCATCTCCAGAAAATTCAAAAAGCTATTACCCTCGAACATAACAGAGCCATGGAAGGGAAAATAACAGAGGTACTGGTGGAGGACTGGAGCAAAAATTCTAAAGAGGAAGTCACAGGAAGGACAAGGACAAACAAAATCGTTAATTTCAAAGGGTCTTCAGGCATGCTTGGGGGCTTCATTGATGTTGAAATAGTAAAAGGTTATGCAAATTCTCTGAAGGGAGAGGTTCGTAAACCAATAGGAGGTCATACATGTTAAAAGAGATGAAGGTTGCCGGAATAACCGTTGACCCTTTTACCAACACCCCCATAGTTATCCTCAAGGACATGGAAGAGAAGGATGTCCTTCCTATCTGGATAGGTCTTCTGGAGGCCTCGAGCATAGCAACGGCAATTGAGAACATACAGACTCCAAGGCCCATGACCCATGATCTTTTGAAAAACATCCTCGATGAACTGGGGGCAAAAGTAATCAAGATCGAGGTCAATGACCTGAAGGATAATACCTATTATGCATTGCTTCACATGGAAGTCAACAAAAAGAGAATCGTAATTGACTCCCGACCGAGCGACGCTATTGCTATAGCTCTCCGAACAGGGGCATCAATCTTTGTTGATGAGGGTGTCATAAAAAGAGCAGCAAAAATAGATCTTTCTCAGAAAAGTGGCAAGGTGGTAACGGATACAAACGAGTGGGAAGATATTCTTGAAAATCTTTCAACAGACGACTTTGGGAAGTATAAAATGTAGCCATGATAGATCTTCACACGCACTCAATCTTAAGTGACGGAGAACTTATTCCCTCTGAACTGGTGAGGAGGGCAAAAGTTAAGGGATACAGAATTATAGGCATATCAGACCATGTGGATATAACGAACATGGAACACATTGTTTCTGCCATGGTGAAGCTCAGCACGAAGATGGAATTCTATGAAGGGATAACCATTCTGCCGGGCGTTGAGATTACCCATGTTCCAAAAGGTATGATCAAAGAGATGATCGCCTTTGCAAGGAAGCTGGGTATATTCTATGTTGTGGTTCATGGAGAGACAATTGTAGAGCCTGTTCAGGAAGGCACAAACCGGGAGGCCATTGAAGGAGGAGCTGATATCCTTGCCCACCCGGGAATCATCTCTGAAGCAGATGTTGCCCTGGCAAAGGAGAAAGGCGTTCTTCTTGAAATAAGCGGAAGAAGGGGGCATTCTTTGGGTAATGGCAGGGTTGGTTTGCTGGCCAAACAGATTGGTGCCTCCCTTATTTTTAATACTGATTCCCACAGTCCATCTGATCTTGTCACAGAAGAAGAAGCTCGCAAGGTTGTTGTTGGCGCAGGTCTTATGGCTGAGGATTTTTATAAGATGCAGCAGAATGCCCTTGATTTTGTTAAAAGAGTCTTAAGAGAGAGGGCATGAAGCTCTCTGTTCAGGAATATATAAAAAAGATACCGTACTATCCGAAGGCTGCCATGTATGGCTCTGAAGATGGATGGGTCCGTCTGTCATCCAATGAAAATCCTTATCCTCCGTCCCCTGAAGCCATTTCACGCATGATGGATGAACTTTTTTGCGTAAACAGGTACCCTGGCAATGAGTCTGAGTTGAAAGATGCTATAAGCAAGCATTATGGCAAGGAACCTGAGAATGTCTTAATCGGAAACGGCTCTAACGAGATCATAGAACTGTCTTTAAAGGCCATGAAACATGGCACAAAAAACAAGGTTGTTATTTCAGAGCCCTCCTTTGCCTTTTATGAAATTGCGTCCAAGATATACGGATACGAGACTGTAAAGGCTCCCTTAGTAAAGATGAAAGTAGACCTCGGAGTTGTGAGGGATTGTATTGATGATCATACAAGGGTTGTTTTTCTCAACAATCCCAACAATCCAACAGGTACAATCTTTAACGGTGAAAAGTTTACAGACTTTTTGAAAAACCTGCCCACTGATGTTCTTGTAGTTGTCGATGAAGCATACGGTGAATTTGTTGAGAGCAGAGCATTTCCTGACAGTTTTTCTTGTATCAACGATTATCCCGTCATCATCCTCAGGACTTTCTCCAAGGCTTATGGTTTAGCTGGTCTCAGAATCGGGTATGGGGTTGGGGAGAAATCGGTAATCTCCTTCCTGGATCGTACGAAGCAGCCTTTTAGTGTCAATGTGATGGCTATTAGTGCTGCAAAGGCAGCTTTGATGGACCAGAAGTACCTCAAAAAAGTCCTCAATAATAACAGGAAAGGCAAGAAATTTCTCTATAAAGCCCTGAAAGCCCTGTCCGTTGAATTCATCCCTACTGAGGCAAATTATATTCTCGTAAAGATTGGATCAACTGCTGAGTCTGTCACAAAACGGCTTTATGAAGAAAAGATTCTCGTGCGATGGATGGGGTCATATAATCTTGATGAATACATCAGGGTCGGTATAGGTACTATGGACGAGAACATTGTATTTGTTGAGGTGTTGAAGAGGATACTTTAATAGAAAAGGGCAGAGGTTGAGAAGTTAAGAAGCTAAAGTTCAAAATTCATCTTTTCACCTTCTTGGCCTCACAACTTCTGCTTGTATAAGGGTAATATTCTCTATCGAATGTGTGCCAAGCATGATACCGAATAATTTGATTATAACCATAGATGGACCCAGTGGTGCCGGGAAGAGCACTGTGGCAAAGATGATTGCTACCAGTCTGCACTATACTTACATAGATACAGGTGCAATGTACCGTGGGGTGGCGTGGGCGTTCGAGAAACGGAAGTCAGCAGCCAGCGGCCAGCAGCAAGCAAACAGCGATGACCAAATGGAGAAAATCGATAACCTGAAAGAATGGCTCACCAACCTGGATCTTAAGTTTGAATTTGAAAATGAAGCCAGGGTCTACCTGGATGGTGAAGACATATCAAAAAAGATTCGAGAACCTGATATATCTATGCTCGCGTCAAAACTCTCACAGAACAAGACGGTTAGGGAACATCTTTACATAGTGCAGCGTGAGCTTGGAAAAGCTGGAGGCATTGTTGTTGAAGGACGTGATACAGGAAGCGTTGTGTTCCCAGATGCCCATGTGAAATTCTACCTTGATGCCAATCCAGAAGAACGGGCGAAAAGGCGCCATGCAGAACTTTTTTCAAAAGGTACCAAGGTTGATATTGCATCTGTGAGGGAAGATATGGAAAGGCGGGATAAAAATGATACTGAGCGGAACCTGGCGCCTCTCATCATCCCTGAAGGAGCTATTCATGTGGACACATCAGGCCTTGATGTAAAGGGAGTCGTGGAGGAACTTTATAAACACATCTATACTATCGGTGAAAAATGGAAACAGTGAAAAGCGAACACTCGAGTTTTTGTTTTGGGGTGAAAAGGGCTATCGACAGGGTAATGAAAGAGATTGAAAGAAAGAGCCATGCCATATATACTCTTGGCCCTATCATTCACAACCCCCAGATAGTATCAATGTTGAAGGAAAAAGGCGTAATCCCTGTGGATGATGTCACGGATATTAGCGATGGGACGGTCGTCTTTAGAACCCATGGCATAAAGAAAGAAGAAGAAGAGTATATACAAAAAAAGGGCCTGGAAAGCATTGATGTAACATGCCCTTTTGTGAAAAGGGTGAGAAAACGGGCTATGTATTTGAAAAAACATGGCTATCAGGTTGTAATCATTGGAGACAAGAACCACGCTGAAGTGAAAAGTGTGTTGAGTTATTTGGATAATGATGGTATTGTATTGCAAGAATCCTGCCGGATAGATGCCCGGAAGATTGGGGCTGTTAGTCAGACAACGCTTGATCGGGAGACTTTTACAAGCGTTGTCACCGGGCTTTTAGACGGTGCAGAAGAGATTAGGGTGTATGACACAATATGCAGGAGTACCCAGGTCAGGCAGCAGGAGGCTGTCAAGCTTGCTGGGTTGGTTGATGTGATGCTTGTTATAGGTGGGAAGAATAGCTCAAACACCACAAAGCTTTACAAGATAGCAAAAAAAGTTCAGCCAAAAACGTATCACATAGAAACGGACAAAGATCTTAAATCTGATTGGTTTAGAGGTGCTCGAAAAGTTGGCCTCATAGGGGGTTCCTCAACCCCTGATTTTATTATAGATCTTGTGGATAGGCGTGTAAAAAATCTTTAGGGGGACGGCATGGTCGATACCGGTGACAACTCAGTGCACAAAGAGAATACACAGGAGGAAATGCAGGAGCTTTACGAAACCTCCATGAGGAGTCCCCAGGAAGGGAACATCTTCACAGGAAAGGTCATCAACATAAATGGAGATACTGTCATTGTTGATGTAGGCCTGAAATCTGAAGGGAAGGTCTCTTTGAGTGAGTTTACCAATAAAGCTGGTGAATCAACTGTAAATGAGGGGGATGAAGTAGAAGTAATGGTTGTGGGGAGGGAAAGGGAATTCGGTCTTCTCATTCTTTCCAAGCAAAGGGTAGATACGATCAGGGCATGGCAAAATATAGAAAAATCGCTGGAAGACGGTACTCCGGTGGAAGGTGATATTGTCTCTGAAGTTAAAGGCGGTTTTCTTGTCGATATCGGTGTGAATGCTTTTCTCCCCATTTCACAGGTCGATGTGAAACCGGTTAAGAATCCGGCATCTTTTGTGGGTAGGCATCTCAAGTTTAAAGTTATCAAATCAAACAAACGCAAAGGCAACGTCATTATCTCCAGAAGAATCCTCATGGAAGAGGAAAAAGAGAAGAGAAAGCAGGAGTTCTGGAAAAACGTCAAGAAGGACCAGGTTGTTTATGGATTTATCAGGAACATCACCGATTATGGCGCCTTTGTTGATCTCGGCGGCGTTGACGGATTCCTGTACCTGAACGAGATAACATGGGGAAGGATAACCCACCCAAAGGAATATCTGAGAGTTGGAGACGAAGTCAAGGTAAAAATTATAGATATTGATCTTGAGAAAGAAAGAATCTCTGTTAGCATGAAACAGTTGAAGTCAGATCCGTGGTTGAAGATAGAGGAAAGATATCCCCTCCAATCTAAAGTGAAGGGAAAGGTAGTTGGTGTTGTTGAATACGGTGTCTTTGTGGAGCTCGAACAGGGTGTGGAGGGCCTGCTCCATATTACGGAGATGAGTTGGGACCGAAGGTTGAAAAACCCCCACAAGATCGTAAATAAAGGGGACTGGATCGAACTTGTTGTCTTGAATATAGACCAGGAAAGAAAAAGAATATCCCTCGGAATGAAACAGCTCCTCCCTGACCCGTGGGACGAGATGGAAAAACTATATCCTCCCGGCACCATACTGAAAGGAAAAGTAAAAAATCTCACTGAGTTTGGTATGTTTGTGGGTATCGGGAACGGCATTGACGGATTGATACACATGTCAGAGGTTTCCTATTCGAGACGTAAAAAAGCCATTTCCGATGTTTACAAGAAGGGAACTTATGTTGAGGCGCTTGTGTTAACTGTTGACAAAACACAAAAGAAGTTTTCCCTGAGTCTGAAACGATTGAAAGATGACCCATGGAAGGGTATTTCTACAAAGTATCACATTGGGGATATTATTGACGGGTTTATAACGAGTATCACTGACTTCGGTGTGTTTGTAGAAATTGAAGAAGGTATTGAGGGCTTAATCCACCTGTCTGAAATGGATGATCTCCAGGGGAAAAATCTATCCGAAATATACAAAGTCGATGATTCTGTTCAGGTAGTAATCCTCAATATTGACGAGAAAGATAAGAGGATTGGTCTCAGTATCAAAGCCTTGAGGAAATCAGAGGAAAAGACAGAGGAAAAAGTAGCTCACCAGGAAGAAGGAGCCTTTTCAACTCTCGGCGACATACTTGAGTCAGCCATGAACAGGGACAATCAGGACGTTACTGGATAGGGGGGGACTTATTTATGCCAATCAGTAAGGAATTGCTTGATATACTTTGTTGTCCAAAATGTAAGGGTGATATAAGGCTAACCAATGCCCAGGATGGCCTTATCTGTGATGCCTGTAAGCTTATGTACCCTATCAAAGACGACATCCCGGTTATGCTCATAGATGAAGCAATTTCTATAGATATAGAATAGTTTCCGTGTGCTTATAGATTTACTCCTTATTCTAACGATCAAAGTCTTTCAGCTATCTCTCCGTATTCTTCCAGAGAATTATCAGCAAGGTACAGGCGCTTTTTTTGGAAGGGTTGCTTTTAAAATTCTTAAAAAAAGAAGAAATGTAGCCATATCAAATATTCTCCGCGCTTTCAAGCATTACACAGAGCGGGAAGCCAGCGAAATAGCGCTAAGATCTTTCGAGAAACTGGGAATCAATTTTGTAGAAGCCCTCCTCCTGCCTTATATCCCAACAAAGGACTATGAAAAGCGGTTTTCAATTGAGCACCGCGATTATATGGATAGGGCTCTTGCATTAAACAAAGGCGTGATTGCCCTGGTTTTTCATTATGCAAACTGGGAGATTATGGGAATCGCGTCGTCGTTCTTCCAAAATCCGGTCGTTGTCCTTGCCCGTCCCTTAAAACGCCACAGGCTAATCGATAGATTTATGAATCATATGCGGGCATCTACCGGACTTACTGTAATCCCAAATGTGAATACGAGTAGGGATGTAATGAGGTTTCTCAGGGAAAACAAGATCATTGCTATCCTCGGTGATCAGAGAGAGAAGCGGTCAAAGGGTGTATATGTAGACTTCTTCGGTGAATCAGTGCCTACAAATAAAGGGATTACTATGATTGCCATGAAGACCGGCACGCCGGTCATGCCTGTATACTTTATCCGCAAGGGTTTTCTCAGGTATGTCATCAGGTGTAACGAGCCCATTGAGATGGAAAGAAAGGGTAAAATTGAGGAATTGATCCGGCAGAATACCAGGAAGATCAATGCATTCCTGGAGTCAATAATAATTGAAAATCCTGATGAATGGTTCTGGGTTCATCGAAGGTGGGGGCGCGACAAACCATAGGTATGTTAACATTTGTCGGTTATTAGTTATGAGTTCCTGGTTCTCAGTGCTTAGCCTGACGTTTGGAGCTTTCCCTGCCATCAGTTCTTCCCGTAGAGAATGGATTCTGCAAACCAACCTGCCCGGGACAGCAGTTTTTTGGTAACGAGTTTTTTTGCCATTTCCTCCTCAAGGTTATAACCAGACAATTTTGAATATGTCCGGATAAAAAGTAATCTCTCCAAAATGCTGATGCGGAAATAACCTTTGATCTCCCATTTTTCAGCAAACCTGTTGAGCCTCCATATCATTGTCTCAACATTCTTTTTTGAAATGGTTCTTTTGGAAGCTTTATCGAAGTCGAGGAAGATGAGCCTCCCATTTTTTTTTACCAGCACATTGCGCAGATGGAGATCAGGATGAAAGATGCCAAGCCGTTCAAGGTGCCACATGTATCTGGCTAGATCTCGTATAGCCCTCAGCCTTTTTTTGCGGCTCGACACCTTAATAAATTCCAGCAACTCGCCTGTGTTGTCCTCAAATCTGGTTATGATGTGGGGTTTTCTAAAGGGAAAATCTTCTCCAATGAGAATACCTACGGGCTCCACTACGGGAAAATGATTTTCTTTGAGGTAGATCATAATTTGTATTTCATTGAGGGCCCTTTTCTCGGATAAGAAAAGATCTTTTGTTACCGCTCTCCCAACGCCTCCATGCAAATACTTCCTGCATACAAAGAGCTCGTCGTTTATGGAGATGAGCTTCAGGCCACCTCTCCCCTTATTCGCCTGATTTCCGGTGCGCAGGAATTTGTCAAGAAACTGAGAGGGGTTTACAGTGTCGGAAAGCAGGTACATGACAAAAGAACCGATCCTTATTTTCTGCAGTTTAGTCATTTACAGGTTTATTAATCCTTATCTCTCCAATCCTTTAATCCTGCCTTATCACTCATTAAACTTTTGAAGGTTTTTTTGTGGGCCAAGCAGGTATTCTTCTCTAACACGCTGAAGGCTGCGAAATATGTTTTTTTTCACATTTCTGTTGTGCTTCTTTAATTCGGCAATCATGCCCTTGAGAAGGTATCGTTTAGAGGTTTTGCTGTGAGGACATGCAGAGGCTATGATTGGCAGGTTCATTTGCCGAGAGAGCTTAAGAAGTTCTTTTTCTTCAACGTAGGCCAGGGGACGAATAATCGCAAGCTCCCCTTCAAACATATCCTGAAAAGGCTGCATGGTGCCTATCTCCCCCTGGAAGAAGAGATTGAGGAGCATGGTCTCGATAATATCATCCATGTGATGGGCAAAGGCAATCTTTGTGCATCCCAGATTATGAGCAGTATCAAAGAGGGCCTTCCTTTTGTTCCAACTGCACCAAAAACAGCCAAATGATTCTTCATCTCCCTTCCATGATTCAGGTGGGTGTGCAATCACAAAGGGAATCGATTCTTCTTCGAAATATCTGATAAGGATATCCTTGTTCACCCATTTGAAACCCATGTCAACAAAACATGCCATAACATCATACTTGATGGGTACGAACTTTGTTCGATCCTTCATGATTTTCACAAGAGAGATGCTATCCTTACCACCGGACACAGCTACGAGGACTTTATCCCCTTCTTGCAGCATCCTGTAGTCCCAGATAGCCTTCCCAACTTTTTTCGATGTAAAATAATAATGGCCGTTCTTGCTCATTAGATTGCCTTTGCAAGTTTCTTCACTTTCTGGATGAATTCCTTCTTAATTTTTTTTCCTACAACGCAACCGGGCGCTTCTACGCTTCCTGCATACTCCAGTCCCAGAAGGTCGAAAGTCTTCTTGAACATGTCTAGGGCAGGCTGGAAAGTATCAGTATTATCTTCAGCACATGTCATCAAGGTGACAACCTTTTTGCCCTTCAGTCGAGAACTGTATTCATTGTCCAGAAATGAGATACCTCTATCCATGGCGAGCTTTAGCTGGCCGGATGGGCCATACCAATAGACTGGCGTGGCATAGACTATGAGGTCCGAGTCTATCATGTATTTCCTGATGTCTTTCATATCGTCGTTGATTTTGCAGGTTCCCTTTGGAATGCATGCATAACAACCCTGACAGGGTCTTATGTTCAGGTCATTGAGATAGAGCATCCGCACATTGTAGCCTTTTTGCTTCAGGCCATCGGACAGGGCGTTCACAATCTGGATGGTGTTGCCATCCCTATGAGGGCTCCCGAACAGAATAACTGTCTCCATATGGCTACCTCCTCCTGTTTAGTATCCCCTATTATAATGGCAATAAATAGACAGGGTCAAGTGATGAGAATGAGCTGATAACAGTGAAAAGTTAAAAGTTCAAAGTGAAAAGATGAAAGAAAGATCATCATTTTACTTAATTTAAAAGAGCCAATTGATTTGTTTATTACTTCTTTTTTTACGTCTTTGCCATAGTCTATAGCCTGCTTCATATACTGTTGACCGTTGCCAGTTCACTGCTGGGCAATGGAAATTGAATGAAGTCTGTAGAGGAAAATAGCCGTGGTGTCTTGATAAATGCTGGTAATAACCCTATATTGTATGCACATCTGAAATTTAAAGGCTCATAACACAAGAAAGGAGGCAAGGTTATGACTGAAAAGAATTCTGAACCAAAAGGGTGGAATCCTTACCTGGCTGGTGCCCTTACAGGATTGCTCCTTGTATTTTCCGTATGGTTCACCGGTAAATACATTGGCGCCTCAACAACATTTGTCCGGGCAGCAGGCTATGTTGAAAGGACATTTAATCCTGAACACGTAGCAGCTCTTGAATACTTCAAGAAAGAGCTGCCCAAAATTGACTGGCAGTTTCTCTTTGTCATAGGGATATTTTTTGGATCCCTTATTGCCTCTACTACGTCAAAAAGTTTTCGAGTACAGGCAGTGCCTACTATGTGGGAGTCCCGCTTTGGTCCGGGTATGGCAAAAAGGGGTGTTGTTGCCTTTATTGGTGGTGCCATAGCTATGTTCGGAGCCCGCCTGGCTGACGGGTGACCGAGCGGTCATGGGCTGAGCGGTTCGCTCCAGCTGGCAGTCAGCGGTTATGTTGCATTGATCTGTTTTTTTATCGGTGGTCTTATTGTCGCTAATATTGTCTATGCAGGAGGTGATAAAAAATGAGTGAGCTTGTCTATGGATTAATAACAGGCATTATCTTTGGTTTCCTCCTGCAGAAAGGCAGGGTCATCCGCTATGACAAACAGATAGGTGCCCTGCGGCTCATCGATCTGACTATAGTCAAGTTTATGCTCTCCTCCATTCTCATCGCAATGGTGGGTGTATACATCCTGAAAGACCTGGGCATTGCAAAGCTCTCAATAAAAACAACCATTCTGGGTGGAAATATTGTAGGGGGCCTCCTGTTTGGTATTGGCTGGGGGCTTTTTGGATATTGTCCTGGCACAGCAGTAGGTGCACTCGGAGAGGGGAGATGGGACGTAGTATGGGGACTTCTCGGGATGCTTGCAGGCGCTGCCATCTACGCCGAGGCTTTTCCCTTTATGAAACGAACAGTTCTCACCTGGGGGAACTATGGAAAGATTACCCTGCCACAGATTTTCGGCGTTAATCACTGGGTAGTCATTCTGATATTGTGGATTCTTGTAATCATAATGTTCTGGGGAATTGAGAAGAAGAAGCTGTAGTGTATAGTTCAAATTGGATGTTGCATATCGTTTCCTGGAATCTGCCAATAGTGCTTCGACATGGGTTATATGAAAATTTTATTAATACTGGAAGGGAATCTTTGTACAACATATCACATTGGAGGGTAGATAGATGAGCAAAGAGAGATTAGTAGTAATCGGCGGTGTTGCTGCCGGTATGAGCGCAGCAAGCAGCTACAGGCGACTAAAACCGGAAGCAGAGGCTATCGTCCTTGAAAAGGACTTTTTTATTTCATACGGATCATGTAGCCTCCCGTATTACGTATCTGATGAGGTGAAGGATTTCAATCAGCTTATTTCCCTTACCCCCAAAGTAGCAATAGAAGAACGAGGGATTGATGTGAGAACGCGTCACGAAGTCTCAGACATAGATCTCGAAAAGAAGCAGGTTCATGTAAGGAATCTGGAAAAAAACGAAACCTTTGTCCTTGATTATGATAAACTTGTAATTACAACTGGCGGACTTCCCATCAGGCCTCCCCTTCCCGGCATTGATCTTGATCATGTGTTTACCATCCGTACTCTCTTAGACGGCATTGCTATAAAGAAATTCATCGACGATTGGGGTGCTTTTGAAGTGTGTGTTGGTTCCCCGGAATGTCTATATGTAAATCGTTTCGGTAATGAGAAGCGACCTATGAAGGCAGTTGTAGTAGGGGGCGGGTATATTGGAATGGAGATGTGTGAATCGCTCCGAAAGCGTGGTCTCGAGGTATCGGTTGTTGAGAAAACGGACCGTGTGCTCGGCACAATGGATGGGGAGATTACGTCTATTGTAGAAGAGAAATTGCTGGCTGAAGGCGTGAAGCTCTACAAAGGGACATCTGTGGAAGGCTTCAAGGGCCTGAAAGGCAAGGTGGAAAGGGTTATTACTGATAAAGGCGAGTTCGATGCAGACTTTGTTCTTCTGGCTATCGGTGCACGTCCGAACTCAGACCTTGCAAAAAAAGCAGGAATAGCGCTTGGCGTTGCGGGCGCAATCCAGGTTGATGAATATATGCAAACAAACGTACCCGGTGTTTTTGCGGCCGGTGATTGTGCAGAGGCTATGCATCTTGTGACCGGCAAGAAGGCATACATTGCCCTAGGGACAACTGCAAACAAGCAGGGGAGGCTGGCAGGAGAGAATGCAGCCGGGCTTAACAAAAAATTTGATGGTATTGTGGGTACAGCTGTGACCAAGATCTTTGACCTTGAAGTTGCCAGGACCGGATTATCATCGATTGACACCAAACGTGAAGGGCTTAAATTCTTTACTTCGGCTATTCAGGGCTGGTCAAGAAGCAAAGCGTATCCCGCGGGGAAGAAGATGACAGTGCTTTACATTGTGGAGGAGGGAACCGGAAGGCTTCTGGGAACGCAGATGGTTGGCCAGGAAGGAGTGGCACACCGGATTGATACGCTTGCAGCATGCCTTTATGGTCGCATGACCATTGATGATGTGGCCCGTCTCGATCTTGGTTATGCTCCACCATTTGCCACAGTGTGGGACCCGATCCTTGTGGGTGCCAATGTAGCACTGAAAAAGATGAAACAAGGCTGAGTTTTCCTGCTTTATGTGGAAAATTCTGGCATCAATAAATAAGAACCTCGTTGTTGCAATCCCTTCAATGATGTTGTTGGGTTTTATAGCAGGATTTTTCTTTAAGGTGGGGTTTCTGCAGAATCTTATCATTCCCTTTACCTTTCTTATGATTTATCCCATGATGGTTGTCCTTAGAATTAGAAAGGTCCTTGAGGGGGGAGATATGAGGGCACAGGTATTGACCCAGATAATTAATTTTGCGGTAATCCCCTTTGTTGCCTTCGGAATAGGGCTTGTATTTTTTCCTCACCGGCCATTCATGGCTTTGGGTCTTCTGCTGGCTGCTCTCGTGCCAACGAGCGGGATGACAATTTCCTGGACAGGTTTTGCAAAAGGCAACCTGGAGGCTGCGGTGAAAATGACGGTTGCAGGACTAATCCTGGGATCGCTGGCCACCCCCTTTTATGTACAGGCTCTCATGGCAGCGCATATCAGTGTTGATATAGCAAATGTTATGAAGCAAATAGTGTTCATTGTCTTCCTTCCCATGGTGGCAGGTTATATTACGCAGATTTCTTTAGTGAGGCGATTCGGTCAGAAGGCATTTCAGGAAACGTGGAGCCCCCGTTTTCCACCCATGTCTACGCTGGGAGTGCTGGGTATAGTCTTTGTGGCAATAGCGCTTAAGGCAGAGGCAATAGCCCAATTGCCCGCTGTTCTCTTGTATATCCTTTTGCCCCTCCTTCTTCTCTATGGGTTCAATTATTTCCTCAGCACAGTGGTGGGAAAGATGTTGCTTCCCCGGGGTGATGCAATAGCCCTGCTGTATGGAACGGTGATGCGAAATCTCTCTATTGCACTTGCCATCGCAATGAATGCCTTTGGCCCCGCTGCATCAGATGCAGCACTAGTTATAGCGATTGCATACATTATTCAGGTTCAATCCGCAGCATGGTATGTTCGTCTCACAAATCGCTTCTTCGGTGAGCCAGAGGTGCAAAAGGTACATGGATAATGGTAGCGCTGTAGATACTGTAAAAATTTTCAATAAAAAGATAGGAGGATAGGGAGGAAATATTATGAAAAAAGTTGTTCTTTTCGCATTTAATGGTGAACCCATGTGTTTTGTCCATGTACTTCTCAATGCGCTGGATATGAAAGAAAAGGGTTTTGAAGTTAGGGTAGTCATAGAGGGAGCTGCCACTAAGCTCATCCCAGATCTTGCGGCGGAAGGGAACCCTCTCAGCGTGCCATTCAAACAGGCACGGGCGGAAAATCTCATTGACGGTGTGTGCAAGGCGTGTGCAACCAAGATGGATACCGTAGAAAATGCCAGAACGATGGGCCTTGTATTGCTGGATGACATGTTGGGACACCCATCCATGGCAAAATATCTCAAAGACGGTTACGAAGTAATTACTTTTTGATTGGAAATTTGTTAGGATAACCATCATTCCGGGTATTCCTGCAAGCAATGTCGTTCATTTCCAGCGACTCCACTCGCTCAAGTTCAGCTTCGGAGTTTTTGAATATGAAAAAAGCCCAGCTTCATTGCTTCTCGACGCTCTGCTCAGGAAAACCCGGCATGACGGTTAAATGCTGATAACAGTCATAATGAAGACGGGATACTAGTAGTTTTCAGCGAGTAGCTCCTGATACGCCAGTTCATGGTCGCACGCAGGGCATCTGTCTGGTGCTGCCGTTCCTTCGCTGATGTATCCGCAGTTTCTGCATCTCCATTTTACTGGTACATCCTTTTTAAAGACTTTCCCCTCTTTCAGGTTGGCAAGGAGTTTCCGATAACGCGTTTCATGACCAACCTCTGCTTTTGCTATCTCCCGCCAGACCCTTGCTATTTCAGGAAAGCCTTCCTCATCCGCTACCTTTGCAAATTCTGGATACAGGGTTGACCATTCCAGATTTTCCCCATCAGCTGCCTCTGCAAGGTTTTCCGCTGTAGTCCCGATAACCCCAGCAGGGTAAGCAGAAGTGATTTCAACCATGCCGCCTTCCAGGAATTTAAAGAATCTTTTGGCATGTTCCTTTTCGTTGTCTGCTGTGTCGGCAAAGATCCAGGATATTTGCTCGAACCCTTCTTTCTTTGCCTGGGAAGAAAAGTAGCTGTATCTGTTTCGTGCCTGTGATTCGCCTGCAAAAGAAGCGAGCAGGTTGTGTTCTGTTTTAGTACCTTTCAAAGATGCCATTTTGTTATCCTCCTTTTTAACTGGTAACCCGTAACGCGTAAGCGTAACGGGTTTTAGGCCTTCCACAGTCCATGGAGGTTGCAGTATTCACGTGCTATTGCTTTGTCTCCTGTTATCTCAAATACTGCCTCCGGAGCCTGTCCTGGTGACAGGAACTGACGGTAAATCTTCCCATCAACAATGAGTTCAATGAACTGAATGTAGTGTTTTTCCTCCATTGGATGGGCTACGCTGCCGACCTTCACCTTGAAGCCGTTTGCTACCTTTTCAATAACCGGGACATGTTTTTCCTTGGCTGCGTCTACTGTATTCTCCGTCATTTTGTTCATAGGCTGATTGCAGCAGACGAGTTGACCTTTGCCGCCTACAAGAACCTCCACTATGTTTCCGCATACATCACATTTGTAAACCTCCATTCTTTCTGCCATGGTAAACCTCCTTTATTTTTTTATTACAATTCCACCGGGGTTTGTCGCCTTTCCGGTTGTCAATGGAGTTGTCCCCCATACTCCTGCAATGCCAGACCGGCACATTCAGGGCAGACCCCATAAAAATCGATATGATTTCCTGTTATTTCGAATCCATGTTTTTGTAATTCAGGAAGGTCAAGCTCAAACTCGGTTTCTATATCAATGATCTTTCTGCACTCAGTGCAGATGAGGTGATGATGATGCACGGTATTAGGATCGAACCGTTTCTTGTCCGGATCTATGGTTAATTCCTGTATGCTTGCTTTTCCTTTCAGTGCCTTCAGAGTATTGTAGACTGTGGCGAAGGACATAGTGGGAAACCTCTTACACACTGCATTATAGATGTCGGAGGCCGAAGGGTGGTCTGTATTACCTTCAAGGTACTCAAGAATAGCAAGCCTTTGCGGTGTAAGCTTCAGGCACAAGTTTTTATATTTTTTCATTGACCTTTCAATTTAGAATAATTATTACATGATAAAAAATACTATAAACATTCCTGTATTGTCAAGCGGTATTGTGCAAATTCACAATTTCCCTTTATCTGCATGACGTTTTGTGATAATTTTACCTTGTATGTTTGGTATCGGACTTCCGGAAATGATAATCATTCTTGTTGTGGCGCTTCTTGTTGTGGGCCCAACAAAACTTCCAGAACTTGCAAGGACACTGGGAAAGGCTTTTAAAGAATTTCGCCGGATGGCAGACGATGTGAAAGAGACCTTCGAGCAGGAGGTCATGAAAGAAGAGGAAGTAAAAACAACCGATACAGAGGAAGGAGCCAGGGTAGAAGAAAAGATTCTGGAAGAGGCAAAACAACCTGAAGCACTACACTCCAGATCAGGCAATGACAATAAACCGACATGACAGATGAGAAACAGCCATTTTTTTCCCACCTAAAGGAGCTGCGGGATAGGTTAGTTGTCTGTATTATAGCTGTAGCAATAGCCTTCATTCTAACTTATTATTTCAAGGAACGACTTTTCTATTTTTTGATGCAGCCTTTTGTCAGGGTTATGCCTGCCCAGAGTTCATTTATCTTTACTGGAATAACAGAAGCCTTTATCACCTACTTTAAGATATCAATCGTTGCGGCCCTTTTTGTTGCAGCACCTGTTATCCTGTATGAGTTTTGGATGTTTGTTGCACCGGGACTCTATGAAAACGAAAAGAAATACGTATATCCCTTCATCTTTTCTGGAAGCCTGTGTTTTATCCTTGGGGCCCTGTTCTGCTACTTTATTGTCATGCAGAACATCTATCATTTTTTTGTCAGCTATGCTCAGGACTTTGTCATTCCTATGCCGGATTTGAAAAGTTATATGAGTCTCACGCTGAAACTCCTCATAATTTTTGGACTTATTTTTGAGCTTCCTCTTGTTGCGTTTTATCTTTCCAGGGCAGGTATCATTAATGCGAGAATGCTGGCAAAAAAGAGGAGGTATGCAATCCTTTCTGTGTTCATTATAAGTGCCATCATTACCCCCCCTGATGTGGTAAGTATGGTCCTTGTGGCCCTCCCCCTCTGGGGGCTATTTGAGCTGGGCATCCTTATTGCAAAAGTATTTGGAAAAAAGGAGGCTCCTCATGAGACAGCTTAGCGTTGTTATCCTTGCTGCTGGCAAGGGAGAGCGTATGCTTTCCAGCAAGCCAAAGGTTATGCACGAGATTATGGGCAAGCCCATGGTGGGATATGTTGTTGAACGAGCGCAAGAGCTTTCACCAATAAATACCGTAGTTGTACTCGGATATGGAAAGGAAAAGGTCAGGGAGTATATAAAAGACCTTGACATTGTTACCGCCATTCAAAGGGGTCAGAAAGGTACTGCCCATGCTGTGCTGTCAGCTGAAAAGCCTGTAAAGGGGCATGATGTCCTTGTTCTTTACGGAGATGTACCTCTTATTGAGTCATCAACCCTAAAAGGCTTTCTCAACTTTTTTCAGAAGGCAGGAACTGTTACATTCATGACAACTGATGTGATGAATCCCACTGGTTATGGGCGGGTCATCATGAAAAAGGACTGCATTGAAAAGATTGTTGAAGATGTCGATGCACGCCCCTCAGAGAAAAAGATAAAACGGATCAACACCGGTATATGTGCAATTCCCAGCCATCTCTTTCCTCTCTTGAAAGAGATTAAAGCAGATAACAGGAAGGGCGAATACTACCTTACTGACATCTATAAGATATTGCATAAGAGAGGGATTGACGTAAAAGGGTACCATCACGAGAAGTCTTCTGACGTACTTGGCATCAATTCAAAAAAGGAACTCCTTGATGCGAACATTATTATGAGGGACAGGATTCTCGACGACCACATGAAAAATGGTGTAGCACTCCTTGACAGGAACGTTTACATTGAGGAAGGGGTTGTCATTGGCAGGGACACGATCATCTATCCAAATACCCATATCTCAGGGAAGACATGGATAGGAGAGGGTGTATCAATCGGGCCGAACTCATTCATACGGGACTCAGTTATCCACAACAGAGTGAACGTTGAAGGTTTTGTCTTCATGGAAGGTGCAGAGATCGAAGAAGGCGCCAGGGTAGACCCATATACAAAGATACTATTCAAAACACTTATCAGGAAAGACAGCAAGGTCCATGAGTGCGTTAAAGAAATGAACACGGTATGGAGGAAGAAGAAATAGTGTGCGGCATAGTGGGCTATATGGGGCCCGGTGAAGCCTCGCGCATTTTGATAGAAGCCTTGAAAAGGCTTGAATACAGGGGCTACGACTCGGCAGGTATTGCCATCTGGAACGAAGGGAAAGTTGAGGTTGCACGTAAGAAAGGTAAGGTGGAGGAGCTCAGAAAAGAGATTGCAGACAATGAAAAATTTCAGGGTAACCTGGGCCTCGCCCACACGCGGTGGGCAACCCATGGGGTTCCGTCAGAGCGGAATGCTCATCCCCACAGGGCTGACGATGTCATTGTAGTTCACAACGGAATCATTGAAAACTATTTGGAGCTTAAAGATGAGCTGCGGAAAGCAGGGCAGGAGTTTCTTTCAGATACTGATACAGAGGTAATCCCCCATTTGATAAGCTCTTTTATGCGGAAACCTATGGCTTTCATTGATGCCATTCGGCAGGCCCTTACAGAGCTTCAAGGGTCGTTTGCCGTTGGCATTATCAATAAAAAAGATCGTATCATGGTGGCTGCGAAAAAAGAAAGCCCTTTGATCATTGGTGTTGGGGATGGAGAATACTTTATTGCAAGTGATGCTCCTGCTGTCCTCGACAGGACAAACCGTTTCATTTTTCTGGAAGATGGCGATATGGCTGTCTTCAAGGATAATCAGCTCTCGCTTATGGACTTTCAAAGGAAAGAGATTGTGAGACCCGTGCAGACTGTAAGTTGGACAGGGGTGATGGCTGAAAAAGGCGGTTACAAACATTTCATGGTGAAAGAGATATTCGAACAACCTCGTGCAATTTCTGATACTCTTATTGGAAGAATCAGGGAAGAGCAAGGGGAGGTGGGGTTCGAGGAGCTTGAGCTGCCTGACATTTCCAAAATACGCAAAATTTGGATGGTTGCGTGCGGGACATCCTATCATGCCTGCTTGATTGGAAAACACATCTTTGAAGCTAACCTGAGAATTCCTGTCGAGATTGACATTGCCTCGGAATTCCGTTACCGTGACCCTATCATGGGCGCTGACAGCATGCTTATTCTTGTTTCACAGTCCGGTGAAACGGCTGATACTATCGCTGCCATGCGGGAAGGAAAAAAGAAAGGCGCTTATACATTGTCTGTATGCAACGTCCTCGGCAGTACCCTCGCGCGGGAAGCCGATGGAGTGGTTTTTACCCACGCAGGGCCGGAAATAGGTGTTGCCTCTACAAAGGCATTTACAACACAGATCTCCGTTCTCTATCTTCTGTTGCTTCACATGGGACAAAAACTTGGCATTATGGACAGCGACACAGTAAGAGACCTCATCAGTGAAATCAAGAAGATTCCCCGCAAGATTCAGAAGATTCTCGATGATGCCCATGCCGTTGAAGAGCTTGCAAGAAAATATATGACCTGCAAAGACTTTCTTTTCATTGGACGAGGGGTTAATTTTCCAACCGCACTGGAGGGTGCGCTGAAACTGAAAGAGATCTCTTATATCCATGCTGAGGCCTATGCTGCGGGAGAGATGAAACATGGACCAATTGCCCTTATCGATGAGAATCTTCCTGTAGTTGTTGTATCACCCGTTGACCAGACATACCAGAAAACATGCAGCAATATAGAAGAGGTTCTGACTCGGCGGGGTAGGGTAATCCTCTTCACTGATGACGCTTCTCATGACATGCGCCAGAAGGTAGAGAACGCTATTACTGTACCGGAGACGATCTATGAGCTTGAGCCGATTCTCACTGTGGTGCCCTTGCAGTTATTCGCGTATTACATCGCGAACTTCCTTGGAACAGATGTTGACCAACCGAGAAATCTTGCCAAGAGCGTCACAGTAGAATGATTTTTCTTGTAGCGAGTAGCTAATAGCTGTAAGCTGATAGCGAAACATTTCAAAAAAGGGGGTACCTATGGAAGGGAATGATTTGGGAAAAACATCGACAGGTATTAATCCAACAGTTGCCGGACTTCTGAGTTACCTTCTCGGATTTGTGACCGGGATAATCTTTCTGGTTATGGAGAAGGAGAACAGGTTTGTCCGATTCCACGCAATGCAGTCCATTTTAACCTTTGGATTCCTGTTTGTTATAAACATAGTTCTTCATTTCATACCCTTTATCGGCTGGGCTCTAGTGCCAATTCTGGGTATAGTGTCGCTCATTGTCTGGATTCTGCTCATGGTGAAAGCCTACAAAGGCGAATATTACAAGCTCCCTGTTGTTGGCGATATGGCAGAGCAGAAAATATAATAATATTTTGTAATTTATTGTAGATACAGGATTTTCCCATACTCCTGATGCCCAGGTTTTTTGTCCATCCATTGATCATACTCAGTATTATCTTTACGCTCTGGGGCACACAGGGTTGCAGGAATGTGTGCGCAGGAACCAGCGCAGACAATCCCCTTACCATTATTGCTGTTGGTGACATTATGATGGGCACCATATATCCAGTCGATATCCTGCCTCCTGACGACGGAAGAGAAATGTTCAAGGCCATCGAAGGAGAACTAAAAGATGGAGATATAGTGTTCGGAAACCTTGAAGGTTCTCTTTGCGACAGGGGAAAGCCTGTGAAGTGCAAGGTGCCTCTGAGTAGGAATTGTTTTGAGTTCGTTATGCCTGCCAGATATGGGGGTTACCTCAAGGAAGCAGGTTTTTCTGTCTTAAACATAGCAAACAACCATCTCCTCGATGCTGGTTTTGAAGGAGCGGAATGCACCATAGCCAATCTTCTGGACACTGGTATACAGATGACCGGCGGTGCAACAGTGGCGAAGTTTTTCAAAAAAGGGAAAAAGATAGCTATCCCTGGATTTTCCTACAAGGCTTCTCCCTATGCACATTCTATTCTCGATATTCCAGGAGCGCAGGAGATTGTAGCCGAGCTGAAAAAAGACCATGACATTGTCATAGTTTCGTTTCACGGGGGTGCAGAAGGCAGGATGGCCATTCATATACCACAGGGTGATGAAATATTTCTGGAAGAAAATAGAGGGAATGTGATCAGATTTGCCAGGAGTGTTGTCGATGCTGGAGCAGACATGGTGATAGGCCATGGTCCTCATGTGCTCAGGGCTATGGAAGTCTATAGGGGCAGGCTAATTGCCTACAGCCTGGGAAATTTTCTCACCTACGCCTTATTCAACTTGAAGAAACCGAACTGTTTGAGTGTCATTCTGAAGGCGCGGATTGATACAGGAACAGGCAATTTTCTCGATGGAAGGCTTGTACCGCTGCGCCTGGTCAATGGCGGAATCCCTGAACCGGACACCAGCGGCGAATCGATCAGACTCATCAAAGAACTCACTGCAGCAGACATCAAACCATGGTCAATTGTAATAGAGGACAACGGTATCATCCGTCCTTTGCGAAAATGATGGAAGATTGTTTTTAATCGTCAATGGTCAGGACAACATTTACGCCCGCAACTGCATACATGATAGTACAATCGTATGGTATCACGGGAAAACTGGACAGTTTTTATAAATCTTTCCTGGCATAAATTTATTGGCTCATTTCATCTCTGTTTTGTTATATTTATAGTCTATTTCACTCCATGCAAGGAGCTTACGGTGACATTACGAGAAATGATCGACCTGCTTGATGCTGAGGTCTTTGTTGGCCATGACAAGCTGGACCTGGATATAACAAAGGCAGGTTGTTCCGATTCAATGTCTGATGTGCAAATGATTGGTCAAGCCGGGATGTTGTTGTTGACCGGACAGACAAATCCACACGCCATTCAGACTGCCCATAATGTGGGAATAGCGGCTGTTATCATTGTGCGGGGAAAACGACCTCTTTCGGAAACAGTTCAGCTCGCAAAGGAATTACAGATGCCCCTTCTTTCAACCAAATACATCCTCTTTGAAACAGCGGGCAGGCTGTACTCGAAAGGAGTTGTCGGTAATGTGCAAAAGATCGAATGAATACCATAAAGCCAGGCTCCTAATAATGTATCTCTCGGACATAAAGCGCCCATGCCTATTGTAACCATCGATCCCCAGCGCTGTAAAAAAGATGGTTTATGTGTTCGGATCTGTGAGAAGGTTTTCGAGCAGAAGCTCGAAGGCTCTGTGCCGGTTGTAACTCATGAAGAACACTGCAACTCGTGCGGCCACTGCGTACTTATATGTCCTGCAGGTGCGATCACACAGAAGGAGTGTCCGGACGAAAAAGTGCACCCGGTAAATCGGGAAATCCTTCCTTCTTATGAATCTCTCCGAGAAATGATTGCTTCGAGACGTTCCATAAGGAATTTCCAAAAGAGAGATGTGGAGACGGAAGTTATAGAAAAAGTTATAGGTGGCGCCTGTTTTGCTCCAAGTGCCAAGAACACGCAGAGCACACAATTTTTAGTGATCCAGGAACACAACCTGCTCCGAGGCATTGCATCTGCCACAGCTGAATGGCTTGGAAAAACTTCGAGACAACTCAAGAACCCTTTCTTGAGAAAACTCTATCTTTTGCGTGGCGAAAAGAGCGCAGAAGAAGTTACCAGATGGATCAGTCAGTTCGAACTCATCGTGGAAAGGATGAGACGTGGTTCTGATCCGATTATACGCAACGCACCGGTTCTTCTGCTTTTTCATGCAGATCAGTCGGTAGCTTTTGCAGAAGCAAACGCCAATCTCGCTGTTCAGAATGCGATGCTGATAGCCTCATCTCTCGGTCTGGGCACTTTGTATACAGGATATGTTGTTGCAGCATCCGGCCGAGATAAGACAATCCAACGCCTTCTTAAACTTCCTAAAAAACATAAGGTATATGGGGGGTTGGCTCTGGGATACCCAGAAATTACATTTTCAAAATGGATTGATCGCAATCCAGCGGTAATAACCTGGAGGTAGAAAGGCGCTACTAATATCGCGTGCCAGCGTATCAGGCTGTGTATTTACTGTGAGCGGGTGTGAAATGAGGCAGTTATGAGGTATAAGTTCTCAGTTACATAATATTTTCTAACTCAAAACCGAAGTGATCTGCACAAAACCAGCGTTTATCTGGAATAAAAAAGTCGTTTTTGTAACACTAATTCTCTAATCCCGGTTTTCTGTTTTGTGAACTATTTCC
This sequence comes from Syntrophorhabdus sp. PtaB.Bin027, assembly GCA_002067585.1. Classification (GTDB taxonomy): domain Bacteria; phylum Desulfobacterota; class Syntrophorhabdia; order Syntrophorhabdales; family Syntrophorhabdaceae; genus Syntrophorhabdus. The sequence continues at coordinate 20,043 of MVQO01000167.1, read as the reverse complement.
TTTTGCCAAATCATCCCGACTTTTCCACCTTTTGTGGGATGAAATGGCGAATCGATGGGCTTCGTCCCTCATCTTCACAATTTCCTTCATCACAGAAGAAGATTTTGCCAGTGGAAGAGGGTTTTTTCGGTTAGGCAAATAGATCGTGTCTTCCATGTTTTTTCTGCGTTGATCCTTTGCTATGCTGATTATATCGATGGCAATATCGAGATCTCTTAATATTTTTACGCCGGCTGAAAGGTGGCCTTTTCCACCGTCAATCACAATGAGGTCAGGGAATGGGACAATCTTTTTATCGGTCAGGCGTCGTCGGAGCACTTCACCCATCATGGCTACGTCATCCATGGTTGATTCTCCCCTGATGTGAAAAACCCGGTAGGCATTCTTTGCCATAGTGAAACCCTGGAAAACGACCATTACACCTGTAGGATTCTTCCCGTGTGTGTGGGAAATGTCATAAGCCTCAATTCGAATGGGATTCTTTGTCATATGGAGGGCACGTTTGAATGCTTCATCCAGCAGCACTGGTTCTGGCTCATGGAGGTTTTCTATAGCAAGCCTAACCATCTCCCTGCCTACTTTTGAGCGTGGCCCATACAGTTTCACAGTTTTTTGCTTTGTCTCTTTAAAATGTTTTTCGAAAACAGGGAAATCATCCAGTTCTTCTGTGAGAATTATTTCGTCGGGTAGTGCGCGGGTATCATAATATTGGAAGATAAAAGAGCTTATTGCTTCGTTCATGGGCATGGCAGCGGTTTTATCATGAAACTTTCTTTTAGCGATAAGGAGACCCCTCCTAAAGCACAGAAGAACAGATTTCAGCCCGTTTTCACTGGAAGTAAAGGCCCATACATCCCTGTTTTTTCCAAAGTGCTCATGAACATTCTGTTTCTCAATCATTTCTTGAATGGTAAGATACCTTTCCTTTAAAGATTTTGCTTCATCAAATTTCCAGGCAGCTCCAGCCTCCTCTATCTGTTTTTTTATATCCTTGAGGATTTTTTCATTTTTACCTGAGAGAAAATCCACCATTTCGTCAACAATCCGCCGATATTGAGTCTGGTCAACCTTTCCTGAGCACGGTGCCCTGCACTTGCCTATATCATAGAGAATGCAGGGTCGTTTCCGTTTCTTGAACACCGAATCTCTGCATCGCCTGACAGGATAAATACCCTGAACCAGCTTGAGAACGTTCTTCACATCACGGGCATGGGGGTATGGCCCAAGATAAAGGGCGCCGTCGTTCTTAATCTCCCTCGTGATATAGATGCCTGGAAATGTATGCTGCAGGCTTACTTTAAGGGAAATGTATGTTTTGTCGTCCCTAAGGTTAACGTTATACTTAGGAGTATGTTCTTTGATGAGATTATTTTCCAGGAGAAAGGCCTCTTTTTCGTTCTCTGTTAAGAGGACATCGACGTGCTTAATGTTTTTGATTAGATGTTCTGTTTTTGGATCCCTGGGACCTTCTCTGAAATAGCTTTTTACCCTGTCACGGAGGTTTCTTGCTTTACCAATGTATATGATTTTGCCATCATCATCTTTAAAGAAATAGACACCGGAGGCTTCGGGAAGATTGTCGAGGATATGTTCATCAAGCATAATAAAGTCAGGCTATAGGCAATAGGATAACATCCGTGACGCGTGACGCGTAATCAGTGAGATGTGTCGTGAACCCGTTACGCGTTACTCATCATGTTTTACAGCATTTTTCCCTTTGTCATAATGAAATCTCCATCTTTTCGAGCTTCATGAGTCGGTCTCGTAATTGGGCTGCCCTTTCGAAATCCCATTGCCTGGCTGCCTCGTTTATCTCCTTTCGCAGTTTGTTTACCATCTTTGACAGTTTCTTCGGCTCAATCCCCTGCTCTTCAAGCTCGTCAACTGGAACAGTATAGTAGTCTTTCTCGTAAATCGATGAAAGGATGTCGACCACACCCTTTTTGATCCCCTCTGGTGTTATACCGTGTTCTTTGTTGTACTGTGCCTGTACTTTTCGCCTCCTCTCCGTCTCTTCGATAGCCCGTCTCATGGAATCGGTCACTATGTCGCCAAACATCAGAACACGGCCATTTATGTTTCTCGCGGTGCGCCCGCAGGTTTGGATGAGGGAGGTTTGTGACCGCAAAAAACCTTCTTTATCCGCATCGAGGATCGCCACCAGGGAAACCTCGGGCAGATCGAGTCCCTCCCTGAGGAGATTAACTCCAACCAGAACATCAAATTTCCCTTTTCTCAAATCCCTGACAATGGCGACCCGTTCCAGGGTGTCGATGTCGGAATGGAGGTATTTGGCCTTGATGCCACCATCAAGGAGGAAGTCAGTTAAATCCTCTGCAAATCTTTTGGTGAGAGTGGTGATGAGTATCCGTTCCCCGCCTTCAATGACAGCCCTAATTTCAGGGAGAAGGGCATCTATCTGGTTTTTCGCAGGTTTCACTTCGATCTTTGGATCCATGAGGCCTGTTGGTCTTATTATCTGCTCAACAACATGTGCTTTTGCCTTTTTCAACTCGTATGACGCAGGTGTGGCTGATATGTAGAGAACCTGTCCCTCTCGCTCTTCGAATTCTTCAAAAGTGAGTGGCCTGTTGTCGAGTGCTGACGGCAACCTGAACCCATACTCTACAAGTGTCGTTTTTCGTGACCGGTCTCCACGAAACATGCCAATAAGCTGAGGTATGGTAACGTGGCTTTCGTCAATCATAATCACTGCGTTCTCTGGCAGGTAGTCTATGAGGGTGGGGGGAGGTTCACCCGGCAGTCTACCGGTGAGGTGGCGTGAGTAATTCTCAATTCCTGAACAGTAGCCTATCTCCCGGATCATTTCAAGATCATACTTGGTCCTCATTTCAAGACGCTGGGCTTCAAGGAGCTTGTTTTGGGAACGGAGGAGGAAAAGCCGCTCCCCAAGTTCCTCCTCGATGGTCAGGATAGCTCTTTCGATGGTATGGCGTGGGGTTACATAATGGGTTGCGGGAAAAATGGTACACCTTCTCAGCCTGTTAATAGTTTTCCCTGTAAGAGGATCTATTGTGTGGATGGATTCGACCCTATCGTCATCAATGATAATCCGGTATGCATTCTCCTCCTCATAGGCTGGAAAAATATCAATATTCTCTCCTCGGATTCTGAACTTGCCCCGGTAAAAATCTGTGTCATTTCTCTCATACTGACAGTCGATAAGCTTGTCAAGGAGCATCTTCCGTGTCATATTCTGGCCTTGTTCAAGAACGATAAGCATCCCGTAGTATGCCTCGGGAGAGCCCAGGCCATAGATGCATGACACGCTTGCCACAATAATGACATCGTCATGTTCGAAAAGGGCATTTGTTGCCAAAAGCCTTAATTTGTCTATCTCCTCGTTGATAGATGAATCTTTTTCAATATACGTGTCTGTCTGTGGCTTGTAAGCCTCGGGTTGATAGTAGTCATAGTAACTCACGAAAAAGTGGACCTCATTTTCCGGAAAAAGAGTCTTAAACTCTGAGTAGAGCTGGGCTGCCAGGGTCTTGTTGTGGGATATGACCAGAGTAGGGCGCTGGACACGCTCGATGACATTGGCCATTGTAAAGGTTTTTCCGGAACCTGTTACACCAAGGAGGACCTGGTGGGGAACACCATCAACCAGGTTTTTTGCTATTTTTTCAATTGCCTGCGGCTGGTCTCCTTTTGGAGCGTAATCGCTGATCAGTTTGAAATTGGGCATAGTCTTATATTTTAATGCCTGTGACTTGCCGTGTCAAAGACAGCAAGTAATAATAACATTAGAGATGATATTGAACAGGATAGAATTTTATTGACAAAAATGTTGGGTTGATAGATAACTATGACAGATTGTGGCAACACTGCTGATTTACTTGGTTGTTTTGAGTACTCAGCAAGAAATATTTTATGAAGGGGTAATATACGTTCAAACTTTTGCCATCAGACCTGCTGTTATCCCATTTTCCACCCACCAGATATCCTGTCTTCAACGCATATTTCTTCAATGATTCATTTTCTTTCCGGCAGGCTATTTTATCATGATCTATACTATCAAAGACTCATCGCTTCGGGTATACAGCTTTCTTGCCAATGGTCACATAATTATCTCTCGAAGTATTAGCTTCAGGTTTAGCTAGGGCAGCATTCTCAAAAAAAGAAAGGGTTTAATATGACTTCATCCAGGGAGTGACATGGAATTTGATGCTTATTTTCCAGAATAGTGAGGTGCAATACTATACGGCATAAAAGGAGGTGAAAAAAGTACGGAAGTTTCAGGTAGTTACAAAATCATTCAAAAGGAGGATTCAAATGAAGAGTTTAAGTGTAAAAATTGTTTTGGCCTTTGTTTTATTAATTGGGTTTGCCTATGGTAATGCGTATGCACAGGGGGTAAACTTTTCTATTTGGGATGGAAGCTACTGGAGTACGAAGTTTACAGCTAAAGGAGTTTTATTTTCCGACCCTGCCACGCCACCGAATAAAAAAATCAATGGGACTGAAAAGTCATGGGCTATAATGATATCGAGTGCTGATGGATCTGAAATGACTTTACAGTTTTATCAAAAAAACGATAGGGGTGAATGCGTTAAGGGAGATGAAATACCGATCACCTTGATGTACGGAGGGCCGCTGGGGTTCGTGGCTACTATTACAATTGACGAACCAGAACCGGACTTTAATTCTGCTCGGGCACTATTATATTTTACAGGAAAACTGAAAGGAGAGGCGCTGACAAGCGGCAAGATTGCAACACTGGGCGGGTACGCCATTGAACAGGACTGGGATGATGTAACCGACCGTGCCGCCTTCGGTGTTACCCTCTCAGGCACTCTTTTGAAAGAACCGAAGGGCTGTTTATTGGACAAATAACATTCAGGAATGAAAAAGGCCTTTGAAGATCGAGGGGCATTTATACTGCCCCTCGATCTTTTATATTTTTAGTTCCTGAAAACAATGCCACTAAATTCCGGGTGAAGGCACTACTTCTTTGATAAAATCTGTTATCTCTTTTTCATTGCCCTGGTAGAAATGATCGGTGGGAACTATTTTAAGTGATTTCTGGAGAGAAGGTATCGCCTTGTATGTCTCTATGAGCCGGTCAATAGGTCCGATGTCATCTGATTTTCCACCTACCATGAATATTGTCCCTTTGTATCTTTTTAATGATTCGCTTTCATAGAAAGCAAAGGGATAGGAAACCAAAAAAAGGCCATCCAGTCTTTCCAGTTTTGGTACTGCCTTTGAGCATATCCATGCGCCAAAGGAATAGCCTGCAAACATGATCAGCCCGTCTTTGTCGATCTGTTCCATGAGGAATTCTGCTGCATCCAGGAGGTCTTCTTCCTCACCCTGTCCGTTGCCGTAGAAACCTGTGCTTTCACCTACACCCCGGAAATTGAATCTTAGCGTTGTAAATCCTTTGTAGGCAAAGCCTTTTTCAATCGCACCTACAACGTTGTTGTGCATGTCGCCACCGTAGAGGGGGTGGGGATGGCAGATAACAACGCCGCCTCTCCTGCTGTTTTCATTGATGATTCCCTCGAGCTTGCACGCTCCCTCTATGATGACCCTTTTTATTGACATGACATGCTTATTCTGGTAGTTTTCTAACAAAAATTCAACAGGAAAATTCGATTGATGGGATTTTTTACAAGAAAAGAAAAACGTTTAAAGAAGAAGCCACACAAAGTCATCGACATCCAGAAGGAGATGAAGCGTGCAGAAACGGACGAGTCTCTCTGGATTAAATGCAGTTCTTGTGAAGGGCTTTTATACAAGAGAGAGGTTGAAAGAAATCAGCATGTTTGCCCCAAGTGCTTTTATCATTTTCCCCTCACCGTAGAAAACAGAATCGCCACAATTTTTGACAAAGGTAGTTTTACGGAGCTTTTTTCGAATATAGAGCCTGTCGACTTTTTAAAGTTCAAAGATACAAAACCATATAAGACCAGGCTAATTGAGACAAAAGAGTCAACAAAGAAGACTGACGCTATGATATGCGGCAAAGGAAAAATCAATGGATTTGAAGTATATACAGCTATCTTTGACTTTTCTTTTATGGGGGGAAGTCTTGGATCAGTTGTGGGTGAGAAGGTTACCAGAATCCTGGAGGAAGGACTCAATCAGAGGCTGCCTGTAATCATCTTTTGCTCGTCGGGTGGCGCCAGAATGCAAGAAGGCATCATGTCCCTAATGCAGATGTCAAAGGTTTCAGGGGCGATTTACAGGCTCAAATCCAGCAGAATTCCTTACATAACTGTTTTAACTGATCCTACCCTCGGTGGTGTAACCGCCAGTATGGGAATGTTGGGGGACATCATTATTTCTGAACCCAAGGCCATGATTGGTTTTGCAGGGCCGAGGGTGATCAAGGATACTATCAAAGAAGAACTGCCTCAGGGATTTCAGCGAGCGGAGTTTCTTTTTGAACACGGCATGATCGATATGATCATCCCGCGGAAGGAACTCAAGCAGAGATTGCACGCCATACTGTCCATGATAACATGACAGAATACACAAATGCCCTTGCATACCTCTATAACCTTGAGAAGTTTGGTATGGTATTTGGGCTTGACAATATCAGATGGATCCTCAATCTTATTGGAAATCCCCATGAATTTATAAAAGCAGTCCATATTGGCGGTACGAACGGGAAGGGCTCTGTTGCTGCCATGCTCTCCCATGTGTTTAAAGCCGCCGGATACAGGGTTGGCAAATACACTTCCCCTCATCTTGTTTCTTTCACCGAGAGAATTACAATTGACGAAAAAAAGGTTACAGAGGCAGAAGTTGCGGATTTGGTCGTGTCCATACGGCAGGCTGTTGAAGCTGTAGATCCGAGGAGAACTTTTACCTTTTTTGACTTCACTACTGCCCTTGCCTTTGAACATTTTCGTAAAAATCACGTTGACCTTGCACTGATTGAGGTGGGCCTTGGCGGGAGACTTGACTCTACGAATGTGATAAATCCGTTGGTCTCAGTTATTACAAACATTGCCTATGATCACATGGATTACCTTGGAGAAGATATTCTTCGCATTGCACGGGAAAAAGCAGGGATCATAAAGAGAACCGTGCCGGTGGTCACAGGTGCACAGGATTTGCCGGGACAGATCATCGAAGAAACAGGAAGATTCAATGATAGCCCTGTCTATGTCATGGACAGAGACTTTTTTTACGAAAAGAAAGGAACTCAGTCCATGACCTATTCTGGTCTTTCAATAAAACTTGATGATGTGTTCGTCAATCTGAAAGGAGACCACCAGTTAGGCAATGCAGCTATTGCACTGTGTACATCAGAGCTTCTTTCTATGCTTGGTTTCGGGATGGACCGGAGGAGCATTTACGAGGGGCTTTCGCAGGTAACCTGGCCTGGTAGGCTTGAGATTATAAAAGAGAGGCCTGAGATTATCCTCGATGGTGCCCATAACGTTCATGGAATAAAGACTCTGGCAAGTTTCTTAAAAAACCAATTCCCAGACAGAAGAAGATTGTTGATTTTTGGCGTTATGAAGGATAAAGAATATGAGAAGATGCTCGATGAGCTCCTTCCGGTGGTCGATGAAGTAATTTTTACATCTTCTTCAAACGATAGGGCATTACAGCCTGAATCAATGAAAAAGGTTGCTCCCCGTGCAGTTATTGCAGACGATGCTGCAGGGGCGCTCAGGAAGGCAAAGGCAATGTCAGGCGGAAATGATGTAATCATCGTGACAGGCTCTCTATATTTAATTGGTGAGTGTAGAGCTATTATTAATGATATTTTCTAAAAAAGCTTTAATATTTCTCATAATTGTATGGTTGTTCATGCCGGTCTTTGCGTCAGGTAAGAACTCAGCAATCAGTTTGCCGAAATTTACTATAACCACTGAGCCTGTTGAAATATCAGCAAATTCATTGGAATATGACAAAATAAACAATGTTTACAAAGCTAAAGGCGCTGTTGATTTGCAGGAAGGAACTAGGCGGTTAATGGCAGACGAAGTTGTTTACAATATGGATTCCGGTGATATTGCAGCTTCGGGTAACATAGTGTTCCAGGATGGGGAAGATATTATTAAATGCGAGAGGTTGAGTCTCAACCTTGAAACGAAGACTGGGACAATTGAAAAGGGTACAATCTATATAAAACAGAATAACTTCACTGTAACAGGCGAACAGATCGAGAAGGTGGGGGACCAGCAATACAAAATAAAGAAAGGACAATTTACCACATGCGATATGCCTCAACCTGATTGGAAGTTCTCTGCCCGTGATGTTGATATCACAGTTGAGGGGTATGCCAAGACAAAAGGAACGCGATTTCATATCCTTGACCAGCCTGTGCTTTATTTGCCCTATGGTCTCTTTCCTGTGCTGACAAAAAGACAATCTGGATTTCTTATGCCTGACCTTACTGTCTCAAGCAGGGACGGAATAAAAATAAAAAACAGCTATTTTTGGGCTATTGACAGGGATAAAGATGCAACTATCGGTTTGGAATACATTGAAAAGAGAGGATTTAAGCCGGAATTGGAGTACAGATACGACTTGAAGGAGGGCCTGAAGGGTGCCTGGAACTTTGCAATCATTGATGATACGAAATACGACCACTGGCGTTATGAAATTAAAGGCAAACACGAACAGACCCTGTTTAAAGACTTACGCCTCAAAACAAATATTGACTATGTTTCCGATTACGCCTATCTGATGGATTACAGGCAAGGCCTTGATGAACGAAGTGAAAACCATTTGAAGTCAACGGCCTATCTTGAAAAGCCCTTTTCACATTCATTACTTACTGTCGAGGGAGCCTATTTCAGGGATCTTTCAAGAAAGGATAATGATAATACTTTTAAATTCTATCCTCACGCAACCTTTTTCACAGATTACCTGCCTCTCATCAGGCGGGTTTTATATGCTGATATCTCAGCAGAGGCGTCCAACTTTTACAGAGAGGAAGGAAACACATATTCACGCATCAGCATAGAGCCCAGACTCAGGCTTCCATTCTCGTGGAACGGGGTGAATTTCCTTCTATCAGGAACGCTTTTTGAGAAATTCTACTATATTGATGAGTCAAAGCCCAAAGATACCTCCACGAAAAATCTTGGAACTGCGAGGTTTGATGGTTCTACGAATGTTCAGTTCATGAGAAATTATAATGTTGATCTGTGGAATATTGGGACAGTGCAGAGCGTGATAAGGCCACAGGTCCAGTATACCTTCATATCCAACAACTCTTACAGAGAGATACCATTAATCGATCCCTTTGACAGGATTGGAAAAACAAACACCATAACCTATTCGCTGAGTCACTATCTTAACACATTTACTCCACAGGTCGGAGGGAGAGAGATTTCTCTCCTCGAGGTATTTCAGACGTACGGAATGTCTGGAAACCTTCCCCTATCAGATGCGTACAGGGGCTATGGGAACCGTTTCTCAGACATTACGGGAAGGCTGACCCTTTTTATGAAAAAGAATATTTCATTTACAAATGAAGCTGCGCTTAATGTCCATGGTGAAGGGATTACTGCAACAAGAAATGTACTACGCTATATTTACCCTGAGGTTTATTACATGAATATATCCCATAACTATACCCAGAGTCTGGCAAATCAGATGGACCTCGACATTGGGGGAAAATACAAATTTTTAACAGGAAGGTATCGCATTATTTATTCATTCAAGAATAAAGAGTGGATAGACACACAGTATCAGCTGATTTACCAACCACAATGCTGGGCAGTGATTCTCACACTTAAGCAAACAAAGAGGCCTAACGATACAAGTATAAACATCGGTTTCGATCTTACCGGTCTTACGGGGAAAATAGATGATATTAATAAAACATTCGGAATATATCAGAGATAAGAGCTATCTAACCAAGGAGGTTATGTTATGAAGGGCGTTATTCTAGCCGGGGGGCTTGGAACAAGACTTTCCCCACTTACCAAAATTACAAATAAGCATTTGCTCCCCATATACAACAAACCCATGATCTATTATCCAATAGAGGCTCTCATAAAGGCAGGAATTACAGATATCATGGTTGTTACCGGTGGGAACCATGCCGGTGATTTTTTGCGACTCATGGGAAACGGAAAGGAGTTTGGCCTGAAGCATATCAATTACACGTACCAGGAAGGTGAGGGCGGCATAGCAGATGCTCTGTCTCTTGCTGAATATTTTGCTGAAGGCGAGCCCATATGTGTGGTTCTGGGTGATAATATCATTGAAAAAAATATTATTAAAGCTGTTAAGGATTTTGGAGGACAGAAAAAAGGGGCAAAGATTCTCTTGAAAGAGGTACCTGATCCAGAACGGTTTGGCGTAGCAGAGATTGTGAATGGACGGCTGGCCAATATAGTAGAAAAACCCAGACAGCCAAAAAGCAACCTTGCTGTTATCGGCATATATCTGTATGATAGCAGGGTGTTTGATATTGTTAAAACCCTCAAGCCATCTGACAGAGGAGAGCTTGAGATTACAGATGTGAATAATGCGTATGTGAGGGAAGGTACCATGACATGGGAGATGTTGCAGGGTTGGTGGACGGATGCAGGAACATTCGAATCACTACTCAGGGCAAATGTTCTCGTGGCACAGACAGGTGCGAATAATGGGTAGCGTTTAGCTGTCAGCAACCAGCTTTCAGTTAAACCATAAACCATATGGTAATGCTTTTGACCTGAGAGGTAATTATTGCAGCAGTTGTATGTAAAATTTTGTTTTAAAGTTTATAACTGAGAGCGGAGAGCATAGTCAAACTCTATGCCCTTTGCCCCATGCATTAGGCATTTATGGGGAGGTGCACATGATAAAAGGAGTTGCAACCAAGCAATTGAAGTTCATTCCTGATGAGCGAGGAAGGCTCATGGAGATATTGCGAAATGACGATGAAATGTTCATCAAGTTCGGGCAGGTATACCTCACGACCACCTACCCTGGTGTGGTTAAGGCATGGCACTACCACAAGGAGCAGGATGATTATATCACCTGTATAAAAGGGATGCTCAAACTGGTTCTTTATGATAGCAGGGAAAGGTCTGCAACAAAAGGAGAATTAAATGAATTCTTCATTGGGGAATACAACCCCATGGTAGTAAAAGTGCCGGCCATGATTTACCATGGTTGGAAATGCATAAGTGATGAAGAGGCTATTGTGATTAACGTTCCAACAGAAGTGTATGACAGGCAAAAGCCTGATGAGTATCGCCTGGACCCCCACAAAAATGATATACCATATAACTGGGAGAGAAAGGATGGATAAAACCAGGATACTTGTAACAGGTGGTTGCGGTTTTATCGGCAGTAACTTTATTAGGTACATGCTTTCAAAATACCCGTATATCATTATCAATTTTGATAAACTTACCTATGCCGGGAACCTTGAAAATCTCAAGGATGTGGAAAGTGATTCACGGTACACTTTTGTCAGAGGAGATATTGCCAGCAAGGCAGATCTGGCATCTGTATTTGAGCAGGGAATCGATGTGATAATAAACTTCGCGGCAGAATCACACGTGGACAGGAGCATTCTCGACCCAGACACCTTTATCCGTACAAACATCAACGGCACTTTCAACCTGCTTGAAGAAGCAAGGAAGAGAGAGGTTAAAAGATTCATTCAAATATCGACCGATGAAGTGTATGGTTCTCTTGGAAAAGAAGGGAAGTTCACAGAGTCTACACCTCTCTCCCCGAACAGCCCTTACTCTGCATCCAAAACCGCTGCTGACATGCTTGCCATGGCATACCACAAGACTTATGGAACACCAGTGCTCATAACCCGATGTTCAAACAATTATGGTCCCTATCAGTTTCCTGAGAAACTGATACCCCTTATTATTACAAACGCACTTGAAGATAAGGAGCTTCCCGTATATGGTGATGGCATGAATGTAAGGGACTGGATCCATGTGATTGACCACGCAGTTGCCATCGATGCTGTTCTCCATAAGGGCGTACTGGGAAATGTATACAACATTGGCGGGGAGAATGAACGGACCAATATTGAGATTGTGAAGCTTATTCTGAGTATTCTTGGTAAACCAGAGAGCCTTATCAAATATGTCACAGATAGGCCGGGTCATGACAGAAGATATGCCATTGATTCATCAAGGATAAAGAGAGAACTCACATATTCTGTGACCACGGATTTCCGGAAAGGTATGGAAGATACTGTGAAATGGTACCTTGATAATAGAGGCTGGTGGGAACGTATTAAGAGCGGTGCATATCTCGAATACTATGATCTCATGTATAAAAACAGATAGAAGGAAAGTCCTTTGAAAATACTCACCACTGGAAGTCATGGACTGCTGGGCACGAACATCCTGCCTGTTTTAGAACGCTCGTTTACTGTCATTCCCTATGATATTGAGGAATGGGATATCACTGACAGGGACGCTGGTGAACGAACAATCAGGGATATTCGCCCTGATGTTATTTTGAATCTTGCTGCCTATACGAATGTGGATGAGTGCGAGGACTGCCTGAGCCTTGCGGACCGAGTAAATGCTGAGGCGCCGGGAATTATAGCAAAGCTTTGCAGTGACCACAATATCAAGTTTGTTCATATCAGTACGGATTATGTATTTGATGGTGAAAAGGAAACGCCATATAGAGAAGATGACGAGACAAACCCTACATCTGTGTATGGCCTGAGCAAGCTCTCAGGGGAAAAAAAGGTCCTTGCCAACTGTCCTGATGCAACTATCATACGTACTCAGTGGCTCTACGGACATGGTGGAATAAACTTCATAACAAAGATAACCAAAATAGCAAGAGAGCAAGGTGTGGCTGAAGTTGTTAATGATCAACGTGGTTGTCCTACTTATGCAAAAGATATTGCTGATCCTATCCTGCTTCTGATAGAAAAAAACAGGTCAGGTATCTACCATGTGGCAAATGCAGGTTCGTGCACATGGTTTGATTTTGCCCGGGAGATATTCTCATGTCTTCACATTGATGTGGTTCTAAAGCCAATCACCTCAGAACAGTTGAATAGAAAAGCCAACAGGCCCCGGAATTCAGTCTTTGACTGTTCCAGGCTTTTCAGAGACACCGGGCATCGCATGAGGACCTGGCAGGATGCGCTTCATGATTACCTCAGTTGAATAATCATGAAGATGATCTTTTTTGCCGATACCCATCTTACCAAAAAGAATAAGAAGAAACTGCGGATGGTTGAGATTTTTATCAGGAACGTGTGCATCGATGCGGATATGGTCTTTGTCCTGGGAGATCTTTTTGAGTTTTACCATGGGTATGAGGGATACATCTATCCATGGTATCGACCTATTGTCGATGCCTTTAAAACAATTACAGAACAGGGAAAATCAGTTTACTTTCTAGAAGGTAACCATGAGTTTGATATGGGCCCTTTCTTTGAGAGCTACACTGGTATTCAATGCGTTAAAAACCTCACCATAGATATTGAAGGCAAACGTACCTTTATCTCTCACGGTGATGAGTTTTATCTGAATCTTGTGACAAGGGCATTGAAGGCACCTTTGACTATTGGCGCCATGAACCTTTTTGGCCCCAGGCTTTCATGGAAAATAGCCATGGCTGTAAGCAGAATCATGTCAAAAAAAAAGAAAGGGCAGAACCCGAAAGTTAAAAATGTGTTCCGTGAATATGCCAGGGAAAAGCTTAAAGAAGGTTACGACGCAGTCATCCTTGCTCACACTCACATTGCAGATTATATGGAGTTTGGTGCTGGGATGGCAAAAAAGGTATACCTGAACACAGGAGACTTCATCAGAAAATCCACCTATATTGAGTATACCAGTGAAGAGGGTTTTCAGTTAAAGGAATACAAACCGTTAATTAGAGGAATATAACCTTGAAGTCGTCACGTTGCTTTGCAACACGCTTTAAGAGAGAAGCAATCTTGGAATAGTCCTTTTTCAATGCCTTCTTTGACCCTGACGATGACTCCCATACAATCTCGAACGGTCCTTTAATGTCCGTCGTAAGAATATCTGCAAGAGCATCAAGGTTACGGCCAAAATGTTCGGGGAGGGAAAGTGCTTGAACAATCTCATCATAAAAATCATTGAGCGACTGGATTGCCCTACCGTTTAAAACATATTTTGTCACTGACATTCCTGTACCTCACTGAAAGTCTGGTAGTGATCAACGGTAATCATTCGCAGGCCATCCGGTGAAAAGACAATACGCTTCGGTCCCCTGCGTCCGCCATGATAGTCGAGGTCTGCCTCCCGCCACTTACGTTTGCCATTGGGAAGTTTCTTTTCATAATTGCCGAACCTGTCTCCGCCGATGCTCTTTCCCCTCAGTCTATCAACCGACCATAATGATGTGCCGGGTTTCCATCCAGCCTGAGATGCTTCTTTCTTTGTTATGAATTTTTTCGGCAACTCCCGATTATTTGTTGCGTTAAGGGAGCGGAGGATGTCAATAAGCTCATTTGTATCAATCTTTTGATTCAGTTTTGCATTCAAGTCATCTACAACAGTTTCACAGTTCACCGCATGACTTGTGGTGGAGAAAAGAAAACCTGCAAAAACAGCCAATGCAACAGTCAAACAAACATGCGTTATCCTTCCAATCATTATCACATCATTCCCGCTACAACAATTTCCTGTTGTTTGTATTCAATCTTTTTCACAATACACAGTTGCAAGACAATGAACTTGGCAAGAAGCCGGGGAGATATGCTCTCCCCGGCTTACTTCAGTTCGGTTACTTAGAAGGTGCCGGAGCTACCGGTTTCTCTGCCTTCTTCTTTGCACGGGCCTTCTTAGAACCCTTTAGTCCCACATCCTTCGCTGCCTGCTCGCTGTGGCCTCGTTTCTTCCAGATACCTGAGGATTGGGTTCTCTTCAGGTACGGTGTAGCACAGAGCACGGATTTATCAGCTTCAAATTCATGAGAAACCATTGCCGTTCTATCCAGTTTTGTGTCAGCATTGCAAAGTGCGTAAGCCCATCTTCTTATCATATCAGACCTGGTATATCGTAAAAAATACTATAAGGTATTTTTGGCCTTCAATTCCACCCCAAGAAGGATTGATGATGAAAAAATATCTGATATGATGCTGGAAAAGGAAAGGCAGGATGTATCGGAAAGGATGGGATAGAATGGAAATCATTAACTGAATACAAGCAAAGAAACACATACCCTATGGCCAGCAGGAAAGGGCACAAGGAGTGTCATGATTATGAGTATGAACTGTGTGGGATATTTAACGTAGCTTTTGCAAATAAACTGTTGGTTGGTGGGGAGTGATGACGAATCGAAAAACAAATAGAGAAGTAAAATTCCCTGCAGCCGCATAGAATTTGTGTATACCCCAAAGCATGGCAGTCGGCTCAACATGGCCAAGATTGAACTGAATGTCTTGCTCACTCAATGCCCAAAAGGCCCATGAATTTCCTTGCACAGGTAAAAGAAAACCATTTCATCATAGCAAGCCTGCTGTGTTAGCCACTAAAACGATCGATTGACGTTTTCTCTATCAGGATACCCGTATAAAACTGCAGAGTCTTTATCCAAAGATGATTGACTTGAGAGTCTTGGTCCCTGTTGCAGGGGCTTTCGTCGCCTCAACCATCACCAGGGGTGTTTGAGCCTCACCTTCACGCCCATGGTACTCGCTCTATAGCTTCCCACGAAAGAGGCAAGCCACAAAAGAGAACCACCCTTTCAAGGATGGGTGAACCGACTTATCATTCACCCACAGCAAGTATATTTTGTGCTGCAGGCTTACCTGTGGGAATCTGTTCAACCGCAACAAACATCCTGTTTTATAGACTATTAAGATTATAAAATGGCTACCAGCAGAAGATAAACGATGTACACCGTATCGAACCGATGGATTCATATGTCGATTCTGAATATGGCAAGTGTGGGTACGTCTTTCCCTCACAGATAAAATTGAATATCTGTGAGGGAGCAAATTATGGTAATATTGTTTGCACATTCTGTTCGTACAGCCATAAAGGGAGGTACTATGGGCAAATCAGTTAAAGGGGAAAATGCAAAAGGAGCATGTCGGAGGGATATCTCGGTCATGTACAATTTCCGGGATGAGATACCAGGTATCGTTGATACTATTGTTGCCCTTCATGATCAGGATGACAGGTTTTGTCATATCAGCCCTGAACCTCCTCCTTCAAGAATGCTGGTCAACGAAATCATCCGAAGGGGTATGCGCATACTGTATCCCGGTTATTTCTCTGAAACATGCATGGATGAGGTAAACATGCGGTATTATCTTGGTCAGGAGATTATTGAGTTTTACCAACTCCTCTCAGAACAGATTATCGCTGCCATCAGGCACGATTGTGTCCGTTATGATCTTGTTTGTACCAACTGCGATGAAAGGGGCCAGCGTATAGCATTGCAATTCCTCAAGGATATTTCCAATCTGCAGGCTGTGCTTGCAAAGGATATCATTGCAGCCCATGAGGGTGATCCTGCGTCAAAGTATTACGATGAGATAATCTTCAGCTATCCTGGCCTTTTTGCAATTACCGTCTATCGTATGGCCCACAATTTGCTCGAACAGGGAGTACCTCTTATCCCCAGGATAATGACTGAATATGCCCATAATATTACGGGAATCGATATCCATCCCGGTGTACATATTGGAGAGAGTTTCTTCATAGACCACGGCACGGGCGTTGTGATTGGCGAAACCACAACCATAGGAGACCGCGTGAGAATCTACCAGGGTGTTACTCTGGGCGCCCTGTCCCTGAGTAAAGAAGAAGTGGAGCGATTAAGGAACAAGAAACGCCATCCCACCATTGAGGATGATGTGATCATTTATTCAAATGCAACGATACTGGGAGGAAATACAGTTATAGGCGCCCGTTCGGTTATTGGCGGTAACGTATGGATCACAGAGTCAGTGCCGCCTGACACAACAGTGTTTCTGAAAAAGCCTGAATTAGTCATTACAGGAAAGGCGAAGTGATGTCCTGGAGCAACTGTGATGCCTCTTTCGCTGCGACTGTTTAAAGAAGATTCATCGCAGGATAATTTGACCTGTGAAATATAGGGTATTCTGAACTAGGAGGAAAAATGGAAATAGGAGAATTACAAAAAGGTAAAGATAAAATTATCATCGCACTCAAGGAATTCAAAGGAAAAGAGTACATCGATATTAGAACCCACTTTGAAAATAGTGACGGGGACTGGATACCTACCAAGAAGGGGGTGACCTTTTCTCCCGAGAACCTCGACGAAATGATTGAACTTCTTATGGCTGCAAAGAAGAAAATGTCAGAAAGATAAAAACAGTACCTCCGAGACGATGAAATACATAATTGATTTCACACCATGTTTCAGATGCAGATCGGGAAAAACAGCGGCAAGGCTACTACTGTCTGGCTTCGTCAACCATGATCAGTTATATTTCCCGGGTTTGCAAACCACCAATTTCCTGTATTCTTCATTCTTTCAGTACCTTACCCCTGCCTTGAGGTATGGATATCAACCCATCTCGCAAAGGCCTGCATGAATTTTGTGACAAACTCTTCAATTGAATCATTTGCAAGGTTTCCGCGCTCATCGAAGAGATTGGCTGCATTGCCGATGTAGGCCTCAGGCTGTTGCATTGTGGGGATGTTGAGAAAAACCAGCGACTGTCTGAGATGGTGGTTTGCCCCGAACCCGCCTATTGCACCGGGTGAAACAGAAATTACAGCACCAGGCTTGCCATCCCATACACTTTTTCCATAGGGGCGGGAGCCCACATCGATGGCGTTCTTGATCACCGCAGGGGTAGACCGGTTGTATTCAGGCGTCACAAACAAGACACCGTCAAACGGTTTTACCCGTTTTCTGAAATCTGTCCATGAAGCAGGTGGTTTTCCCTCATCATCAAGGTCCTGGTCGTACAGTGGAAGCCCTCTAATGTCTATGATTTCCAGTTCCAGTGTTTCAGGTGCATGTGAAGCAAGGGCTTTTGCCATTTTCCGGTTATAAGATTCCTTGCGGAGACTCCCTACAAAAACTGCAATTTTTTTTGACATTTGAATTCCCTCCCTCCTTCATATTGTTTAGATAAGTATAGGGGATGCTGTTAAACATTGCGAGATGTTTATGTTATCTTAATCCCTCTATATCTGGAAAGATATCTGAGAAACAATAGATGTTTTTTCTTGTCCCATCAATAAGCAGCACCGGGTGACAGGCGCCATCCTCGAGCCGTTTTATTGTTATGGTAATTTCCCGTGTTTCCGTGTTCTGTTCAGCCAGGATAATGGCACGAATGGTAAGTGGTGATAGGCCTTCAATAGTCTCATCATCAATGATCAGTCCGCAACCTCCCCCAAGCGCGACTTTTTGCACGTGCACCATGTTGTCTTCTCTGTTCGTATACAGAGTGCCATCCATTCCGTCAAGACTGAAGCTGCGGCCGAAAATGTTTGATCTGCAGGTTATCCTGAACTCCCTGTTGTTTTGCATGACATTGTAGGTGGAAATCATATCAGAAGCACTACCATCCACCTGGTGACAGTCTATTTTTTTGATTTTTATCTCCATATTAATCCTGTTGAGTCCTTTCTTCAATCTCCCATCGTCCTCCTAAAGCAGTATTCATTCTGCTGTGGCTTTACCAACTGCTGTTGTTTTTGTGTTAACCCAGATTAGGAATTCTCGCCTTTCCGTCTGAGAGCACGCTCTCCATGCCATCCTCTTTTTCGAGCAATATACTTATTAATGGGTTTCGTATAACATTATTTTATGATACCATTAAACAAAAGCATTGAGTATATATTCATACGATCTGCCTGTATTAATTTGAGTTTTCATTTCAGGAAAAAGTGGAGGATAATGGGAAAATGCTGCAGAAAGTAGGTGTGTTTGAACCTGCGTCAAAAGATGAGCTGCTTGGAAGAATTGAGAATCTCCGACAGCTAATGGAGAATGCCGGCATTGACTATGCATTAATTATACAAAACGTGGATTGTTTCTATTTCTCAGGAACCATGCAAAAGGGTATGCTCGTAATTCCGCTCGACCAGGACCCCATGATCTTTGTTGAGAAGGGTGCTGAACGGGCAGCTATGGAAACTCCCCTCGAACTTACGCCTATCAAAAACGACAAAGAAATAAAAAAGATCCTCAGCGATAAACATATCCTCAAAGGTATGGCAGGCCTTGAGTTTGATGTAATACCTGTTTCAGTATTCGAAAGATTGAAACGGGTCGTTGGTTTTGATCGGTGTAAAGATGTATCTGAGTTGATCAAGGAAACAAGGATTATCAAGAGTTCTTTTGAGCTTGCCCAGGTACGCAAATCAGGCGAGATGCTCTCCCGTGTTTTTGAAAAGGCACATAACGTTGTACAGGAAGGAAAAACAGAGCTGGAGATTGAAGCGGCTCTTGTTGCGGAAGGAAGGAGAATAGGGCACCAGGGTTTTCTCAGGATGCGAGGGCTTAACCAGGAAATGATGGTGTCAACGGTCCAGGCAGGATACACAGGTACTATCAGTACTATGGTTGACGGCGCGATAACAGGAACTGGAGTGACACCTGCCATGCCACAGGGGTCTTCATTGAAAAAGGTTGAGCGAGGAGTCCCGGTCACTATTGATTACGGAGGAGCATACAACGGATATATCACGGATGAAACGAGAAGCTTTGTGGTTGGTGAGCTCCAAGATGTTTTCCGACGACCTTATGAGACAGCACGATCGATAATTGAAGATGTAATGACCTATGGCAGAGCAGGAATAAACTGTACCGAAATATTTTACCGGGCCTACGAAATAGTGAAGAAGGAAGGCCTCGAGGAATATTTTCTTGGTCACGGAGATGGGAAGGTTGTATTTATTGGCCACGGCCTTGGCCTCGAGATAAATGAACTGCCGGTCATAACTGCGAGACATAGCCGGATTCTTCAGGAAGGAATGGTCTTTGCCTTTGAACCGAAGTTCGTTTTACCACCTTATGGAGCCATAGGAATTGAGGTTGATTTTATCGTGCGGGCAGACTGCCTGGAGCGGGTGACAGTAAACTCCATTGATATTGTGACACTATAACGTCCTGTTCAAGGATTTGTCTAAAGTTATACAAAATTATCTT
>MVQO01000166.1 GCA_002067585.1 Syntrophorhabdus sp. PtaB.Bin027 | reverse complement strand
GGACGGTCCAGGGTAATTACCGCAATACCGTCGCCTTTTTCAATCTTTAGATACTCGTATGGCATGGGCGCCTCCTCCATTATTTCTTTGGATAATCATACCAGCCACTGCCGGTTTTCATGCCGAGACGGTTAGCCTTTACCATATCCTTCATCAGCCGTGGTGATACCCATTTTAGTTCCTTGTTCATCTCCTTGTGGAGATATTCAGCAACATGATAGGCGATATCAATACCTGTAAGATCCATCAGCTCAAAAGGACCCATAGGATAGTTGAGACCAAGCTTGGCTGCCTTATCAATATCTTCTGCAGAGGCTATGCCTTCCTGGAGAAGTAAAATGGCTTCGAGAAAATGGGGCATCATAAGTCGGTTTACGACAAAGCAGGGTATATCCTTCTTAACTTCAATCGGTTCTTTTTTAAATTTCCTGGCAAGGTCCATTGCTACAGCTATAGTGTCGTCACTGGTGTTATAACCGCGAATGACCTCCACCAATCTCATCAGAGGCACTGGATTAAAAAAGTGCATGCCCACGACCTTATCCTGTCTGTTCGTTGCTGTTGCAATCTCAGTGATGGACATGGAGGAGGTGTTTGTTGCGAGGATAACTTCCTTCCGGGTAAGCTCATCCAGCTCTTTAAATACCTTTTTCTTCAGATCCATGTCTTCAAGGACAACCTCAACAACAAAATCAACATCCTTCAAATCCTCCATCTTCGTTGTTCCTTTAATTCTCCCGAGAGTAGCGCTCTTGTCATCCGAGGTTATTTTACCTTTTTCAACACTTTTTGAGAGAAACTTATCGATACCTTTGAGAGCTCTGTCTACGAATTTGTCATCAATATCCCTCATTACAACATTGTAACCTGACTGCGCCGCAACTTGGGCGATACCATTTCCCATTGATCCTGCACCGAGTACTCCAATTGTCTTGATATCCATACACTACCTCCTAAATTTATAGTGTTTTTGGGATATAAAAAACCCCCAAGTACATATATGGTTGTAGCACATATACGTCTATAACTCCATGAAGAAAAGCCTCTCCGACAAAATCCTTGGTAGAATGTTGTGCCGATTTTAACCAACCTTTACAATCAAAGCAGCAGCTGTATCTCCTGCAGCACAACCTGTGAATAGACCGTATCCACCACCGAGAAGCACAAGTTCCTCAATCATTTCAATAATACCTCTCCCCGCTGTGGGGCCCTGTGGGTGACCATAGATTAGGGATGATCCATAATTGTTAAATTTCATAACATCGATACCCATTTTTTTAGCCAGGTTTATATCATTCGTGGAAAAAGGGTTGTGGGTTTTGATCGCTTTCATGTCGGTGATTTTCAGACCGGCCATATCAAGGGCCATTTGAGCGGCAGGAACAGGGGCAGCAGGCATATGGGCAGGTTCGACTCTAGCTGCTCCGTATGAGATTACCTGAACTTCAATCTTGGGGTCTGTGCTTAATTCTTTTGCTTTATCTCTTGTGGTCACGATTATGCCGCAATTTCCATCAGCAGGGAAAGTCTGGCTGCCAAAACTATGGACACCGCCAGGGCGCACCGGCTTGAGTGATGCAAGACCTTCTGCAGTTGTTGGTGTCCAGCCCTCATCCTCTTCAACGAGTTTTGTTTTTTTTCTGCTTACTGTGCATAACGCCGGAAACATATATCTTTTCTGGAAGGCCCTGTCATTTGCAAGGGCATCCTGGTACTGCTCAAAACGCCTTAAAACCACGGCATCGCATTCCTCTTTTGTTATACCAGCTTCCCTTGCCACATTTTCAGCTGTTTCCACCATTGCAACGGGCACGCGCGGGTTTCCACCGAAATTGTCCATATTCCAATCTTCGCGATAAGGCTCTCCTCCGGGACCAAGAGGGTTGGCCCAAGTCGTGTGAGGGCCATTAGAGCACCGGTCGCTCATAAGTCCGAAACACACCTCATACGTGCCAAGTTCTATGTTCTGGGCAGCGAGATTGACAATTGTCGTTGATGTTGAGCAGGCCTGATGGATAAAAAGGCCAGGAACAAATTTTTTGTCATCGGTTATAATAGCCCCTGCCATCTGGTGAGAAAAAAACCAGTGATGCTGAGCAACAGTGGTTCCAAAGTAAAGATAGTCAATAACTGTGGGATCAATCTTCCTTTTCTCGAGAAACCATCTTCGGGCAGTATTGGGCCCAAGAAAAACCGCATTGTCATGCTGCATGCTGCCCTGCCACCGGCAAAAAGGTGTTGAATAATACCCGCCGTAAGGTATAAACACCTTTGTAAAAGATTTCATAAAATTACCTCCTATTTTGTTAGTTTATTGCCTTTAGGTGAATTGCATAAAGTGTCTATTATGGAAAACAATACCATCTTTTGTGTACTATAGAGAACATCAAATGTCAATAAAGAAAAACTTATAATATGTTAAGAAAAGTTATAGGTGTGAACAATGTGACTGCAATAAATAATGTTAAGCTGTGCAGCCGCTACAAGATTCACCGTGTTTTTTATTCACTTAAAGATATTGGTTGAAATCCATGTTTCAATGTCGTGCCCATTGTTTTCAAAACATGCGAGTTACTACCATTGGGATTTATTTTTTCTTTGTGTGCCAATCGATATACCAGAGGGGTGCTGTCTTTGCCGGACTTGATAAATGTCCATTCTGTAAATTTTGGTATTTTCATCAGTTCCAGCAGTGTGTTGACATGGCGATGGTACTGTTTTCTGTCTGTTAACACCCCTGACTCAATTAAATCCCGAATGTTCCGGGTTGTTGCCTTCATAGAGGGATGAACTTTCGATCCCCAGAACAGGGCGCAATCTGCATACAAGGCAGGTTCATACCCTATCCAGTGACGTATTGAAATCCAATGCCTGAAATACTCCAAACACCACCAGGGGAAACCGATTTCCTTTCTATAAAATGAGGATTTCACAGCCGTTGAGGCCAGTGTTTTATAGTCTGGGGGAGGAGAAATGCATCCAAGGAAATTTCTTTTGTCGAATCCAATATCTATGAATTTTTCAAAGATAAGTTCATGTTCGACCAGATTTCCAATTACCGGGTAAAAACCCATATAGGTTGCTGCATAATCGATAAGATCATGGGGGATAAAAAATTTTTCGCCAAAAGGAAAACCACACATGCGAGTACTGAGATGAAGCAGTTCGTGACACAATGCTTCTGCCGTGCGTGATGTACCAAGCTGAAGTTGAACGCAGGCATGATTAAACTCTATCGGATCATGCTTTAGATTGATCTGATAGTGGCTTGATTCCAAGTTGCTATCTTCATAATAGAGTAAACAATTTCCGTAGAAATCACAGATTTCGGCTGCAAGAGCCTGTGCTTGCGGCCAATGTTCCAAATGGTGAAGGATTGCTTTTTTTGCAGCCGGTCCTTTGTATTTGTACCTCCATCCTTCCATGTTTACGTACAGATTTTTGCTGTCATTAGGAACGTATGGATCGCTTTTTGATATTTCTCTCTGTTTCATTTCCTTTGACGCTTCAATATTTCATTAATCCAAAAAACTATTACCCGAGGTCAACAACAGTCCTTTGTTCTTGCAATCGTAGCCATTGCTGCAAGGGTTGCATCGATGTCCTCTTCCGTAGTGAAGGGTCCGAGGCTGAACCGTACACCCCCTTTAGGTGATGTTCCCAGACTCTCATGAACGAGGGGGGCACAGTGTAGACCCTCCCTGACTGCAATGCCAAAGTCAGCATCGAGTATGGAGCCCACATCTTCAGGGCTCATGCCTTCCACGTTAACGGTTATGAGGCCAACGTGATCGGAAAGATTCTTAGGTCCGTAAATATTGATCGTTTTAAAATGGGAAAAACCATCATGGAGTCTGTGTAGCAGGTCCATTTCTCTCCTGTGAATGGCTTCAATCCCCTCATGTAAGAGGAAGGCAAGGCTTTCAGAAATGCCGATGATACCGAGGAGATTAAGAGTTCCTGCTTCAAGCCGATGAGGAAATGATGGCGTGTGGACCAAGCTCTTGGAGTCAACACCGGTGCCGCCAAAATGAGTGGGCTCAATCTCAACTTCCTGGTTGAGAATCAGCCCGCCTATACCGGTTGGACCGAGCATAGACTTGTGCCCTGTGAAGGCTACCCCGGCAAGAAACCATGATTTCATATTTATTGGTATCAGGCCTGCTGTTTGCGCGGCGTCGATGAATAAAGGCACCCCCCGCTCTGAGCACAACCGTCCTACCTCCTGAACAGGTTGGATTGTCCCGAGGACATTGGATGCGTGGCACATGATAACGAGTTTCGTGTTAGTTCTAATTGAACGGAGGATATCGCAAGGGTCAACAAATCCATTTGCATCGAAGGGGACCAGATCATATTCGATGATGCCCTTCATGTGCAGGTGGTTGAGAGGCCTCAGAACAGAGTTGTGCTCCAGCCTGGTCGATACAACATGATCCCCGGGTTTCAGCATCCCTTGCAGGAGTAAATTCAAAGCATCGGTAGCATTGTTTGTAAAAATGACCCGGTCCGGATCAGGGGCCCCGAAAAAATGTGCCAGCTTCTGCCGTGTATTGGTAACCATTTCCTCTGCCTCAACAGCCATATCATAGCTTCCTCGACCCGGAGATACGCCCATTTGAAGATAAATTTCAACCATCCGGTTTAAAACAGATGCTGGTTTTGGAAATGTTGTTGCAGCATTATCGAGGTAAATTAATCTTTGGAGCATACTTCCTATCCTGTGCAGGCCCTCGGATTCGGTAACCCGGCAATGCGCCGGGCGCCATGACGAATCCCCCCGGGAAAGAGAGACTCCAGATCCATGAGGCTTATATTTAAACCGCTTTTGAGATCGCGATTCAAAGGTGCTCTTCCGTGATAAGCAAAATAATCCCGGAGAAAACGAATGACACGCCACTGGTCATTACTCAATGCTTCGATACCGGATTCTAATGCAAGTGCCACAGCCACCTCTTCAGACCAATCTTCCGGATGCCACAGGAACCCTTGTTTG
>MVQO01000165.1 GCA_002067585.1 Syntrophorhabdus sp. PtaB.Bin027 | reverse complement strand
GTAAACGTTTTTTGCTTCCATTTTTCACCCAACGAAAATTCTTGCCAACGCGAAACCTTTTCTGTCAGATAACCCTACCACATTGATTATAATTAAATTATAATCATTCATATAAAAAAAATGAATTTGTAACGCGAGGAATATACCTGATTTCCAGTCAAGTGGTTGTGAGTCCTTTTGGAGGGTTGTGTGAATATGTTTGTGATATCTTTTCGTGGTGATCAATTCCATGTAGTGGTAAAAACAACATGTTGTGCTTGACTAATATATTATTCAGGGTATAATGAAAAATAGATGCTTATAATAGGCTTGGTTGTGGATTGGGGTTTAGAATCCAACAACTATATGGAAAAATAGAGTCGACTTTCGATGACTCCAATTACAAAATTAAATGGAGGTGTTACATGTCAGTTGAAAAGAGCAAGGCAAAGACTAAAACAAAGAAAACAGCAACAACTAAGATATCAGAAAAGACAGTTATAGAGGCAATGGCCAACCTTGAGAAGCTGGCGAAAGATTACATTGGCCAAGCTAAAAATGAAATAAAAACTGGACGAAAGATTGCGGACAAGATACGAGAAGTGGCAGATAATATTGAGAACGAGCTTGTCATGGAAGGGATCAACCTGACAGAGGCCTATGACTCAAAAGATTTTGTTGGAGTAGGTATCGGGGTTCTTTGAAGCAGGAAATATTATGTTGAAAGATTAAAAATATTATAGCTACATAGATTATTGCTTAATGTAATGCATACATAATTTTTAGATGTATAGAGGTTGTTTCGAGTAAGAAGGTGGGAAGTTTGGATATCTGCACGGGAGCCACTGCAAACCTAACGTGCACTCAGCGGCACAATGGATTGTAATGGCTCCTATTTTTTTGTAAAGAACCGGCTTTGTTTTATGTAGGGTTTTCAATAATGCTCCAACTCAACGGCGAGAAGAATTATAAAGAGGATAACCATGACATCTCTGAATACAGCTATCCTCACAGGGGTTTTGTATTTGAGCAACAGGATGCAAAGGGGTATAAGATTATCCTTTGTTTTCGAAAATGGAAGGGATCGGATTGTGCTTTTTCAAAATATATAGATTTTTATACTGTTGATTTCATTAATCCTATGACGCAACAAATGGTTACAACAAAGAAAAGAAATTTCACAAAGAACGCGAGACGCTTAAACCATTCGTATGAAATTTTTCTCGGCTCCAGGTATCCCGATTATGGGAATGCTATCAAAAAGATAGGGAAACAGTGTTTAAAAAAACCCTAAGGATTGGCCTGAAGCATCAATGAAACTCATATAAGACAGCAAAGAGCTCTGGGCAAAGCTCTAGTTTAATTTTGAAGAAGATTAAATCTGGCCATTTATGGATAACTACTTCGATTTTAATAAATCAGCTGCGGAGCTTTAATATGATCCTGTCTTCAGGAAATGAATAAACTCCTTTCGAGCAATCCCAGCCTCAAAATATTTATAGAGGTCACATGGACAACATTGGGCAGTGTGGATCACAATATGAAGCTTTCCCACCCATAAGCAGGTGCTGTGGCCAAGGTTCTAACTGCCAAATACAAGGTAGACCCCAGTGTCTCAAAGACCACGTGATAGGCCAACGTGAACCGGGTACCCCGAACAAGACAGAAGGCGGTTATGCAAAGAATCACAGGGTTAAGCCTGTGGAGCAAGAACAAAACAAAAAAATCCTGACAACCGATCTTTGCCATGAATTTCATGGTTTATTGCTTGAGAAAAACATGGAGAGTTTGTATCATATTCAATGTTTGAAGCTGATCCATTTCATTAACAGTCGAAAAATCTAAGGCATCGGAACTCTAGGAGGACTCATGAGCGGCATCTTCGGGATTGTGTCAAAAAAGAATTGTGCAAGTAACCTTCTCTACGGAACAGATTATCACTCTCATATGGGAACAGAGTACGGTGGCATGGCTGTTCTTGGGAAAAAATTTTACCGTGGTATTCACAATATCAGCAAATCGCAGTTTAAATCAAGATTTTTTGATGAATATAAGGAAATGGATGGTAATTTTGGTATTGGTGTAATCAGCGACCGGGATGCTCAACCTCTAATAATTGGTTCAAAGTTCGGCACTTTTGCCATTGTGTCAGCAGGTCTTGTGGAGAATACAAACGAACTTGCCGGGGAACTTCTTGCCCAGGGAGAAACCTTTGGAGAGATGTCGAGTGGAGGCATTAATTCCGTGGAGCTTATTGCCAAACTGATCAATCAGGGGAGAACTTTGATAGACGGAATTGAGGGACTGTATGACAAAATCAGCGGGTCAGCCTCAATCCTTCTAATGAAAGAAGATGGTATTTATGCTGCCCGTGACCGTCTGGGGAGAACACCTCTCGTGGTAGGCGAGCGGGATGGAGACTATGCTATTGCCACTGAAACCTGCTCTTTTCTTAACCTTGGATTCCGTATCGTAAAGTATCTTGAACCGGGTGAGATCATCCATATTGGAAAGGATGGGCTGGAGGAAAAACTCCAGGGGAACCAGACTAACCAGATCTGTTCCTTTTTGTGGATTTACACTGGATACCCTGCGTCAAGCTATGAAGGCATCAGCGTCGAACTTGTACGAGAGCGGTGTGGAAGGCTTCTCGCGAGAAATGATAATGTCCAGGCTGATCTTGTTGCAGGTGTCCCTGATTCAGGGGTAGGTCATGCGATTGGTTATGCCATGGAGTCAGGTCTTCCTTACCGCCGTCCTCTTGTTAAGTATACCCCCGGTTATGGAAGAAGCTACACACCTCCTGCACAGGAGATTCGAGACCTTGTTGCAACAATGAAGCTTCTCCCAGTGAAGGAAGTAATAGCAGGGAACAGGATTGTTCTCTGCGAGGATTCCATTGTTCGGGGAACGCAACTCAAGAAGTATACCCTTAAAAAACTTTGGGAAGCTGGGGCAAAGGAGATTCACGTACGTCCTGCATGTCCGCCTTTGATGTTTCCATGCAAATTTGCTCTTTCAACCCGTTCGCTGGATGAACTGGTCGCGCGCCATGCCATACGCGCTCTCGAAGGTTTCGACAAAGAGGACGTGAGCGAATATCTCGATGACCGGTCAGACAAATACGAAAAGATGGTTGAGTGGATTGGCCACATGTTGGATGCAACAACCCTTCGATATCTCCGGATAAACGATATGGTGGAAGCCATTGGCCTTCCTAGGGGAAAGCTCTGCCTCCATTGCTGGCTAGGGGAGTAGGGGCTCCACTCTTCCCTGGGGTAGCCCATGAAATCGTTCGGAATTTTCTGCACAGTCTCTGCACTGTTCATTTTTTCTATGTTCTATCGCGTATCCAACGCGGTTATTGCACCCGACCTCGTGGAAACCTTCCACCTGAACGCCGAGGGCCTAGGCGTACTCGGTGGTGCATTCTTCTATTCCTTTGCTCTTATGCAAATACCCATGGGTCTCCTCCTTGACCGGGTAGGGCCACGGTATATCATGACAGTCTTTGGCTTGGTGGGCGCTTGTGGAGCCCTTGTTTTTGCCATGGCAAACACGTTTTTCTTCGCCATGGCAGGGAGGGTTCTCATGGGTATGGGTATGGCCTCTGTGTTGATGGGCTCCTTCAAGGTTTTTGTCTTAAAATTCCCAAGTAGCAGGTTTTCCACCCTTTCCGGTACCCTCATTTCAATTGGCACTCTAGGTTCCATGCTTGCTACATCACCCCTTGCATGGCTTTCACAAAACATCGGTTGGCGATTAACCTTTGTCATTGCGGGATGTACCACGATCATGTGTGCTTTCCTCATTTTCTGGGCACTGAGGAACAAGGATATACAACAGGGAGCCTCCGGAAACCCAGTCAATGAAAATGACAAAAAAATACCGATAAAAAACATCCTCCACCTTGTGGTGGGAAGTCTCTCTTTCTGGCAGATCAGTATTTTTGCTTTTTTTCGTTATGGAACCTTTGTCGCTTTGCAAGGGTTATGGTTGGGAACCTACCTCATGGATGTGAAAGGTTTTTCCCCGGTTCATGCAGGGAACATCCTCATGATGCTGTCCATCGGTTATATTGCCGGTGCCCCGATTGCTGGCTACCTTGCAGACAAAGTGATACGATCAGCAAAAATAACTGCTTTTTGTTCTGTAACTTTCTATACAATCAGTCTATTGCCGCTCACCGGTATTGTAGACATTAAAAACCCAGTTGTCTTCGGATCACTTTTCTTTCTGATCGGTTTTTTTAACAGCCCTGGCACCCTTGCATATACCCATGTAAAAGAACTTTACCCCATTCATATTTCCGGTACTGTAATCGCAGCCGTGAATTTTTTTGTCATGGCAGGAGGCGCAGTTTTAACACCGGTCCTGGGGATGATAATTGCAGCCTGTACGCAAAAAAACCAGTTGCCATGTGCAGATGCCTACCATTACGCTTTCTTGGTCTGCTTTCTGGGTATTGCGACAAGCCTCATATTTTATGCTTTCTCGAAAAGCAGGCAGGTAATCAGTGATTAATGTAAAAAATGTTGTAATCATCCTCTTCAACAGTTAAAATTTTGATGTTATATAAGGGGGTGCAATTATGATAGATAACAACGTTATCTCAAAGGCCATGGCTATAAGCCTTGATAAAGTAGTAAAAGAACTTCCACCTGTACCTTCTTTTGCAGAGGGAATCAGGCGCGCACCGAAGAGACAGGCTGCTCTCAGCAGAGAAGATACTATACTTGCATTGAAGAATGCCCTTCGATATGTTCCAGAGAAGTGGCATGAAGAACTTGCCTCCGAATTTCTGAATGAGCTCCTCACAACAGGCCGTATCTATGCATACAGGTTCAGACCTCACGGACAAATCAGTGGAAACCCCATTGACAGCTATACTGGTCAATGTATAGAAGGCAAGGCTTTCCAGGTTATGATCGATAACAATCTGGATTTTAATGTAGCACTCTATCCTTATGAGCTGGTAACATACGGAGAGACTGGGCAGGTGTGCCAGAACTGGATGCAATATCTCCTCATCAAGGCATATCTTCAGGCTCTTGACCAGGATCAGACCCTGGTTGTTGAGTCAGGTCATCCGTTAGGCCTCTTCCGGTCACATCCCAGAGCCCCCCGTGTCATCATTACCAATGCCCTCATGGTCGGATGCTTTGATGACCAGGAAAACTGGAGCCGTGCTGCAGCGCTCGGGGTGGCAAACTATGGTCAGATGACTGCCGGGGGCTGGATGTATATCGGCCCTCAAGGGATTGTTCATGGAACCTACAGCACCATTCTCAATGCGGCACGGTTAAA
Organism: Syntrophorhabdus sp. PtaB.Bin027; assembly: GCA_002067585.1. GTDB lineage: Bacteria > Desulfobacterota > Syntrophorhabdia > Syntrophorhabdales > Syntrophorhabdaceae > Syntrophorhabdus. The sequence continues at coordinate 9,725 of MVQO01000165.1, read as the reverse complement.
GTTTGACCTTTCTGGCGATGCTGACATGAGCGGACATCTTTTTGTCTCTTCCGGTCTCGGAGGTATGAGCGGAGCCCAGGGAAAAGCAGCAGAAATTGCGAATGGTGTTGCTATTATTGCGGAAGTAGATCAATCGAGAATCCAGACAAGGTTTTCCCAGGGTTGGGTTAGTCTTGTTGCCAAAACCCCTGAAGAGGCATTCGGGGTGGCAAAAGAATATCAGAATAAAAAGCAAAAGATATCGATTGCCTTTTATGGCAATATCGTTGATCTCCTCCAGCACGCGGTGGACAAAAATATTCCCATCGATCTTCTGTCCGACCAGACGTCTTGCCATGCTGCCTATGATGGGGGGTATTGTCCTCAGGGACTCACGTTTGAAAAGCGCACTGAGCTTCTCCAGAAAGACCCACAGAAATTCAGGGAATATGTGGATAATTCCCTCAGGCTACATTTCAGCCTCATCAAGACCCTTGTCCAGAAGGGCGCTTATTTTTTTGATTATGGAAATAGTTTCATGAAAGCGGTCTTTGATGCAGGCGTTACAGAGATTTGCAAAAATGGTAAAGATGCTCTGGACGGTTTTATCTTTCCGTCCTACGTTGAAGACATTATGGGCCCCCTTCTGTTTGATCTAGGATATGGGCCTTTCCGCTGGGTTTGCTTGAGCGGAAAACCAGAAGATCTTGAGAAAACAGATCAGGCGGCCATGTCATGTATTGATCCCCGACGAAGATTTCAGGACAGGGACAATTATGCATGGATCAGAGATGCCATGAAGAACCAGCTCGTGGTGGGCACACAGGCAAGAATTCTTTACCAAGACACTGAAGGTCGCACGAAGATTGCCCTCAAGTTTAACGAAATGGTCAGAAAAGGCGAGATAGGTCCGGTTATGCTGGGTCGCGATCATCACGATACAGGAGGAACTGACTCCCCTTTTCGGGAAACAGCAAATATAAAGGATGGGAGTAATATCATGGCAGATATGGCTACCCAGTGCTTTGCTGGCAATGCTGCCCGAGGAATGAGCCTCGTTGCGCTCCATAATGGTGGCGGTGTAGGAATCGGCAAGGCAATAAACGGAGGTTTTGGGCTGGTGTTGGATGGAAGCGAAAAGGTAGACGAGGTAATTCGTGAGGCAATTCCTTGGGATGTCATGGGGGGTGTAGCACGCCGGAGCTGGGCTCGATCCGAGCAGTCAATAGAAGTTTGCATTCGTTACAACGAGGTAAACAGAGGGTCAGATTGCATTACCCTGCCATATAGAGCAGATGAGAATATGCTGGAAAAACTGGTGAGCCGTACATAACATACCGTGTTCCATGAAAAACAAACCATAAAGGTATCTTACCATGGGCATCGATGTATTTTTGGCTGTTCACGGTATATATGATATACAAACAACAGTATACAGGGGTTGAAGTATGAACAAAATAATTGAATGTGTGCCAAATTTCAGCGAAGGAAGAGACGCTGAAAAGGTTGAAGAGATCGCTTCATCATTTCGCAACTCCAAAGGGGTCAAACTCCTTGATATCCAAAAAGACGGTGATCACAACAGATCAGTCATTACAGTGGTAGGTGAACCAGGGCCACTGAAAGAGGCAGTTATTCTGGCAGTAGGAAAAGCCATTCAACTTATTGACATGGGTATTCATAAGGGACAACATCCGCGGATGGGCGCTGTTGATGTGATCCCTTTTATCCCAATTCGGAACGTGACTATGGAAGATGCAGTTGTACTCTCAAAAGAGACAGCAGAGATGGTATGGGAAACGTACAGACTCCCTGTTTTTCTTTACGAAGCATCAGCATCGCGGCCCGAGAGAAAGGATCTGGCAAATATCCGCAAGGGACAATTTGAAGGCATGGCAGAAAAGGTGAAGATTCCCGAGTGGAAGCCTGATTTCGGAAATGGCGGAATACACCCTACTGCCGGTGTTGTTGCCATTGGTGCCAGAATGCCCCTCGTAGCGTTCAATGTGAACCTTGACACTGATAGTCTTGAAATTGCAAATGTAATTGCCAAAAAGGTGCGGCATATTGGAGGTGGCCTCCGATATTGCAAGGCTATGGGTGTGGAGCTGAAAGAGCGAAAAATCACCCAGGTTTCAATGAACATGACCGATTATACCCAAACACCGCTTTATCAGGCCCTTGAACTTGTCCGAATAGAAGCAAAGCGATATGGCGTCAATGTTATGGGAAGTGAAATTGTTGGCCTTGTTCCTATGGGAGCGATTGTTGACTCAGCAGCATATTATATGGGCCTCGAAAACTTCAGTGCAGAACAGGTGCTGGAAGCGAGAATAATGGAATGAAACCGGTGACGCGTAATGTGTAATGGGTGACGAGTTGAAAAGCAATGGGAATCTGATCATTAAGAATGCGGCGGAACTGGTTACGTGCAGAGGATTTGCGGCAAAGAAAGGCAGCGAAATGTCCAACCTCCACGTCATTCCTGACGGTACAATCGTAATTGAAGACGGAATAATCAGGAGTGTAGGAAGGACAGCAGAAATAATGCGGAATCTCGATGTTTCACACTATGAGGTGATTGATGCCCTGGACAGGGCTGTACTCCCGGGCTTTGTGGATTCTCACACCCACTTTATTTTTGGTGGCTACAGGGCCGAGGAATTTTCGTGGCGCCTGCAAGGGATGAGTTACATGGATATTATGGCCCAGGGCGGTGGTATTGCAAACACGGTGGAAGCAACCAGAAAGGCAACAAAAGAGGAACTCATAGACCTGGGTAAAAAGCGTCTGGACAGTATGCTTGCCTTCGGTGTGACAACTGTGGAAGGGAAAAGCGGATATGGGCTGGATCATGATACAGAAATAAAACAGCTTGTTGCTATGGGCGATCTCGATGCGGCCCACCCTATTGATATCGCTAGAACCTTTCTTGGCGCACACGCTGTCCCCGGGGATTACCGTGGGAACGAAGATGGGTTTATAGAATATCTTATTCAGGAAGTCCTTCCTGCTGTTGCTCATAAGAATCTTGCTGAATTCTGTGATATATTTTGCGAGAAAGGCGTTTTTTCTGTTAACCAATCGCGGAGATTGCTGGAAAATGCACGTTCTTTTGGATTACAACTGAAGATTCATGCAGACGAAATCACACCAATGGGGGGGACAGAGCTGGCCGTTGAACTTGGGGCAATCTCTGCAGATCATCTTCTTCATGCATCGGATAACGGGATACAGAGAATGGCACAAACTGGAACCGTAGCAACACTACTTCCCATAACCGCCTTTAGTTTAAAAGAGCCCTATGCCCGTGCACGATTCATGATTGATAATGGATGTGCTGTTGCCCTTGCCACGGATTTCAATCCTGGAAGTTGTTTCTCAGAATCAATTCCTCTTCTGTTCTCACTTGCCACCATCTATATGGGAATGACTTCTGAAGAGTCTGTGACTGCCTTGACGATTAATGGCGCAGCTGCCCTTGGAAGAGAAAAAAGCATAGGTAGCCTCGATGTAGGGAAAAAAGGAGATGCAGTTATCCTTGAATTTCCATCCTATCGCTATTTACCTTATCATATCGGCGTTAATTGTGTGGAGAAAGTGATTAAGAAAGGTCGAATTGTTGTGGACAGGAACAAAAAAAGAGGTTAAATATCATGTTTGCAGACTTACCTGTAAGAGACTTTTTAAACAATGTTGCCTCGGGGGAGCCAACACCAGGAGGTGGAAGTGTATCAGCACTTTGTGGGGCTCTTTCTGCAGCCCTTGCTGAAATGGTAGCCCGAATAACGGCAGGAAAAACCAATGACGAAGTTGTGGCAAAAAAGATGGCAGAAATTCTAAACACTGCTTCAAAATTAAGGAAGGTATTTGCAGAAAATATTGATCGTGACAGCGCTGCCTATGCGGCAGTCATGAAAGCGTATAAGATGCCCAAAGAGACTGACCGCGAGAAGAAGGAGCGTCAGAAGGCTGTCCAGGAAGCTCTCAAGGATGCGGCCCAAATACCCCTCGAGGTTGCAGAAATGGGGCTGAGGGCATTGAGCCTGGCTGAGACCCTGGTGAAAGAAGGCAACCAGAATGCGGTTACAGATGCTGCTGTTGGAGCGCTTATTGCCCGGTCAGCAGTTGTCGGTGCTCTTTACAACGTGAGAATAAATATCCTGTCCATAAAAGATGCTACATTTAGGGACAGAGTGAAACATGAGGCAGAGCAGATAGAGCATGCAACGTTGGCAAAAGAGAGGGATATTCTCACCCTGGCTTCATCCGTGATAAGTGGATAGGTCGAGGAAAATACATGCGTCTTTTTCTTGAACAACTTTTAAATGGTATTGCCATGGGTTCCATCTATGCCCTTGTCACGCTGGGATTGGCCCTTGTTTACGGTATTTTAAGGATACTTCACGTTGCCCACGCCGCTGTGTACACTATCGGTGCCTATGCAGGACTCCTCATTTTTAACTTGACAGGAAGCCTCCTCCTGGCCTTTCCAGGGGCAATGGTCGTTTGCGCTATAATAGGGGTTATTATCGAACGGTTTGTCTACTTTCCACTGTTGAAATATCCACCCTTTGTTCCTCTGATAGCAAGTATCGCTATATTACTCTGCGTAGAAGAGGCATGCAGGCTCGTAGCAGGCCCCTATATCCTGACATTTCCAGCGAAACTTCCTTTCCCTGATGTGAGTCTGGGGGGTATCAACATTTCATCTACCTTGCTTGCAGTCTATGCCATAACAGCTGTTGTGCTTCTCATCCTGTGGTATATAACAACAAAGACTGAGCTTGGTCTTGCCATGCGAGCTGCATCACAGGATATAGAAATTTCAGGGGCGATGGGAATTAACAGTCATTTCATAGTGAGTATCACTTTCGTTATTGGCTCTGCAGTCGCTGCTGTTGCAGGGATTCTTGTGGGCATCTATTACAACCAGGTATATCCCACCATGGGAGCAGTGCCTGCTTACAAAACATTGGCCTTAATTGTTGTTGGCGGTTTGGGGTCAGTACCAGGGGCAGTAGTTGCCTCCCTGCTTCTGGGGATGGCCGAGACACTCCTTATCGGGTACGCCAATATCCCTCTACCAAGGGATGCACTGGCTTTTATTGCTATGATTGGAGTCCTCATGTGGCGGTCCGAGGGACTCCTTGGTTCATCACGGTAGATGAGGTGATATGGATTAATATGGTGAATGGTAGTTCTGTATGAGTGCGTATGTGGTAACGATAGCTACCCTTATGGTAGTCCAGGCGATTGCCGTGTGCGGACTCAACGTTATAGTAGGGTATGCCGGTCAGATTTCTCTGGGACATGCTGCATTTTTTGGTATCGGAGCATACAGTACAGCGGTCCTCACAACAAAGCTGGGAATCTCCTTCTGGACAGCACTCCCACTTGTTATTGGAATCAGCGCGCTCATAGGCCTTTTACTCGGTCTTCCGAGCCTTCGCGTAAGAGAAGATTTTCTCGCGATCACAACCATCGGTATTAACTTCATCGTGGAAGCTGTTTTTCGCTATGTTCCATTTTTTGGCGGTGCTCTCGGTATCGGGGGGATTCCCCGTGTTATGTTTTTTGGCGTGCGATTGAAGGGTATCCCTTTCTTTCTCCTTTGCCTCGGGTTTTTGGTTCTTGTCCTGTTGATTTGCTGGTGGTTAACACGAAGCTGGGCAAGCCTTGCCTGTTACGCTATCAGGGAAGAGGAAGCCGCAGCTTCCACTATGGGTATCTCCCCAGTCCGCTTCAAGCTGCTCGCCTTTGTTATCGGAACGGCCATGGCCGGCCTCGGTGGCTCTCTCTATGCACACTACATGCAGTTCATCAGCGCAGGTGATTTCTCTTTTCCCATTTCAGTTGGATTTTTAGCCATGCTTGTCCTCGGAGGCATGGGAACGCTCTGGGGCCCAGTTGTGGGAACGTTAATCCTTGGTATATTGCCCGAACTCTTCCGTCCGCTTGTGGATTACCGGATTTTTTTCTACACACTCCTTCTTCTCCTTATGATTCGTTTTCAGCCCGGGGGATTGCTCGGTGAGAACAGTTTTGCCCGGAAAATCATCACGCCGCTCCTAAAGGGACTCAGGAAATGATTCAGCCACTGCTTTCAGCGAAAGGGGTTTCAAAATATTTTGGTGGTTTACGGGCTGTTGACGGGGTTTCTTTTGAAGTTTTCCCTGGTGAGATTCTGGGAATTCTGGGACCAAATGGAGCCGGTAAAACAGTTCTTTTTAATCTTATTTCCGGTATTTATGAACCCACTTCGGGTGAGATATGGTTTTCTGGCGAGCGCATTGATGGCATTCCTCCACATGCGATTGCAAAGAAGGGAATCGGCAGAACTTTCCAGATCGTCAAGCCTTTTGCATCACTGACAGTTTTACAGAATGTTCTGGTAGCGCGAGGAATTACACGATACAGCCATCTTACGAAAGTCTGGGGGTCGTGGAATTCAAAGGGAGAGATCGAGAAGGCCAGCGAGGTTCTTGAAAAGGTTGGTTTGTCAGACCTGGCAGAGCGAAAGGCAGGTCTATTACCCCTGGGTAACCTGAGACGGCTTGAAATAGCGAGGGCACTGGTGGTGGGACACTCTGTGTTGCTCTTGGATGAGTCCTTTTCCGGTCTCCGTCATGACGAGATATCACGGCTTGAAGATCTTATACGTTCTATCAGAAAAGATGGCCTCACAGTGATACTCATCGAACACAATATGCGTGTATCAATGGGTCTATGCGATCGCATCATTGTTCTGGATCATGGTCAGAAGATTGCCGAAGGACGACCCACGGAGATACAACAGGATAAGAGTGTAATTGAGGCGTATCTCGGAGGAAAAGGAACCACTCATGCTACTTGAAGTCAACAATATTCATGTCAGCTATGGTGATATCCAAGCGGTTTGCGGTGTGAGTTTTCACATTGAGAAGGGGGAGCTCATCTCGATTATTGGTGCCAATGGAGCGGGTAAATCGACAATCCTTAATGCGGTCATGGGCATATTCCCGCCCCAACAGGGGAAGATTATTTTCAAAGGCCAGGATATTACGAACATCTTTTCTCACCAGAGAGCAAGAATAGGGATTCGCATGGTTCCTGAACGAGCTCGTGTCTTTCCACGGCTTACCGTCTATGAAAATCTCCTTACAGGACTTTACGGACTCAGAAATAAACTTCCTGTTGAGGAGCGCATATCATCAATGTACTCGGTTTTTCCGATCCTTGAAGAAAGGAAGAACCAGCTTGCAAACACCTTGTCAGGTGGAGAACAACAGCAACTTTCTATTGCACGTGCCCTTGTCTCAAATCCTGAGGTTCTCCTCGTGGATGAGGTTTCCATGGGACTCATGCCGAAGCTTGTTGACCAGGTTTTTGGAATTCTGGAGCAGCTTAACAAAGAGCAGGGCTTAACTATCCTTCTGGTAGAACAAAACGCAGTGGCGTCGCTGGCAGTATCATCCAGGGGTTATGTGCTTGAAACAGGCACGTGTGCACTTCAGGGCAGCGCGCAGGAATTGATGGACAATTCGAGGGTGAAGGAGGTATATCTGGGGCATTAGATAAAAAGATGCTTATTTAACCGCAGGTGTGCCCGGATGATCACAGATAAAAACCGTCTGTGGCAAAAATGTAGTATGATTTTTTCAATTTAGAGATTCTAAAAAAGGAGGTAGAGTATGAAGTATGTTAGAACAATCCTGTTTTGTTTTTTGGCGTGTGTTTTTCTGGCGGGTATAGTATCAGCACAGGACACGATCAAAATTGGCCTTCTGGCCCCCCTTACAGGTCCGGCTGCGGCTGATGGCCTTAGCGTCCAGAACTCAGTGAAGCTCGCAGTGGAAAAAGTGAATGCCGAGGGAGGAGTGCTTGGCAAGAAAATTGAACTCATAACCTACGACGACCGTGGAGATGCCAAAGAGGCCGTAGCGCTTGCCCGTAAGCTGATTGAGCAGGACAAGATCGTTGCCATGGTGGGTGGGTCATACAGCCTGCCAAGCAGGGCTATGGCTCCCATTTTTCAGGAAGAGAAGATTCCGGCAGTTTACGCCTATGCTGTCCACCCCGATGTGACCAAGGCCGGCAATTTCAACTTTCGGAACGGTTTTCTTGGAATGGTCGAAGGCAAGGCAGCTGCATATACAGCAGTAAAACTCCTGAAGGCAAAAAAGATCGCTCTCCTTATCAGTGACAATGATTTTGGGCGGACCCTGGCCGAAGGTTTTAAGATGTACGTTGAGAAATATGCCAAAGGTGCCGCAACAATCATTTCTGTACAAGCCTATCCTTTCCAGGAAAAGGATTTCAAAGCTTATCTGTCGAAGATAAAGGATGAGAACGTGGACGCTATTTTTTCCAGTGGCTACTATTTCCAGACCGGACCTGTGGTGAAACAGGCCAGAGAGATGGGTATTAAGGCGCATATAATCGGTGAAGAGGGGGCGGATTCACCCAAGTTTCTCGAAATTGCAGGCAAGTCAGCCGAAGGTTTCATTATTGTCACCAACCTGAACCGAGATGACAAAAGAGCCCATGTCCAGAACTTTTTGAAGACCTTTGAATCAAGATATAAAATCCAGCCTGATATGGTGGGCGCCTCGGCATATGATGCCTTCATGATCATTGTGGATGGCATTAAACGAGCCAAAAGTGTGAAGGGCCCAGAGATCAGGACTGCCATAGCAGCGCTCAAGGATTTTGACGGTCTCACAGGACAGATTAAACGGTTTACACCTGAGGGAGAAGTGGTAAAAGATGTTCAGGTCCAGACTGTAAAAAATGGCAGGTTCCGGTTTTTTAATGTTGTCACCGATCCGGAACTGATCACACCCTGATAATGATTTTTTTATGATTCAAAAGGGGCAGCTCTATTCCTTCCCATAGCTGCCCCTTTTTTATGATCCCAATGAACTTATTCAGGTCTGATGTTAGCTATTTCTTAACCCTTGTAAACTTAGCTCCCTTTAGAGAAAGGTCCACCATCAGCCCTTTTGCATCGAAGACAAAACCTACTATTGGGTCCCTGAGAGTTGTTGTGTCGAGACGTTTTCCGCCTCCCACATCAATAAGCGCTACATTACCATCAACACCGACTTCCCAGCCTTTTACCTTTTTGAAGCTCTGTAGCGCATCGTCAGTCATGAAGGCTATAATAATATCCATTTTTTGAGCGCCGAATGTGAAACCGAAAGACCCGGCAACAAGGTTATAGTAGCCCTGAGTCTTTCCCCCAACCTTCAAAGCTCCCTCACCATACTGTCCTCCTGCAAGGAAACCCGCTTTTGTTACATTCGGCATTACCAGTAATGCCTTGGCCTGAGCCCCAAACTCCCTGGCTCCACCAACCTGTTTATAGAAGCGGTTCAGTGCAGCATTTACGCTTGCATTGATTTCACCTGCAGTTTTGGCTTCTCCGTGGTAGGCCATAAAGAGAACTGAGATTGCAAGTGCACACACTATGGTTAAAATCCTCATAAAACACATTCTTTGTTTCATGAACGTACCCCCTAATGGATGATCACCCTTTTATAGGGATTATGGATAGTAAATTGTAAGCATGTGAAGGCTGTTGAGTCAAGCAGAGATAAAATACAATGATACCAGATAAGCCATTTAAAACTCCTGTTTCTTTTTATCCGATATTCTGGAGAACGGGTCTACCTTTTCGTGGTGGGTCGAATGAGGAATGTGGACAGGAGCGATAAGGCGCCAAGAAATACCGCAGGAACGGCAATGACCCAGAGCCCTGTGGA